>DATKGB010000215.1:0-9453 GCA_035544315.1 Verrucomicrobiia bacterium | reverse complement strand
GGGCAGGCTAGCGTTGGCCTCGAGAACGTTGTAAAATCGTGGCGCTATGGCGCATGCAATTTGGTCGGGAGCCATCAATTTCGGGCTCGTTACGATTCCGGTAAAACTATTCACCGCGGTGAAGACCGACGATTTGTCGTTCAACATGCTGCACGGCAAGGACGAGGGGCGCGTAAAATACGAGCGCGTCTGCAGCGTCGATGGAAAGCCGGTTCCGTGGGACGAGATCGTCAAGGGCTACGAATACGAAAAAGGCGAGTACGTCGTCATCACCGAGGAAGACTTCGGTAAGGTCAATCCCGAGGCGACCCAGTCGGTGGACATCCTCGAGTTCGTCGACCCCGGCACGATCAACCCGATGTACTTCGACAAGCCGTATTACCTCGAACCCAGTAAGCAGGGGCGTCACGCGTACGCGTTGCTGCGCGAAGCGCTGAGCGTCGCCAATAAGGTTGCGATCGCGCGCGTCGTGGTGCGCACCAAGGAATACATCGCGGCGGTTAAGCCGCTGGGCGACGCCCTGGTGCTCGAACTGATGCACTGGGCCAACGAGATCGTGTCGGCCGGAACGCTCGAGCTGCCCGGAAGCGAAAAGCTTCCCGAAGCAGAGATGAACATGGCCAAGATGCTGATCGATACGATGACCGTCGATTCGTTCGAACCTGAAAAATTTACCAACCGTTACCGCGACGAACTGCTCGCGATGATCGAAGCGCGCGCCGCGGGCAAGGAGTTGCCATCGGCCAAGAAGGCACCACTGCGCTCGTCCAAGGTGGTTAACTTGATGGACGTGCTGGCCCAATCGCTCGAGCAGAGCAAGAAGCAGCGCGGCTCGGAAAATGGAACCTCCAAGGCAACCGGCAAGCGCCGAAAGAAGACCGCCGCTTAGGATGAATTCGGCGCCGCTTGAATTGTTCGGGGTACGCTTCCATGCGTATCTCGCGGGGATCGCGGCGTTGATCCTGGTGTTGATCGCGGCGCACGGACGCTCGACGAACTATAACAACTACGTGTATTTGGCCGAGGCCTTTCTTCACGGCCAAGCCTGGCTGCTGCATTGGCCGGGTGCCAATACCGTCGATGCGATCGTTTACGGCGGCAAGCCGTACGTGATCGAAGGGCCGTTGCCGGCCGTGTTGATGATGCCGCTGGTTGCGCTCTTCGGCGAAAGCGCGAATCAAACGCTCCTAGCGGCGGTACTCTGTGCGGCAACGGTCGTGGCGGCGTGGGAGCTGATCGCGCGCATCGTTCCCGATCGCAAGACCACGTTTTGGCTGATGCTGTTCTTGTTTGCGGGCACCGATCTGTGGTGGTGCTCGATGCTGGGCGACGTGTGGTTCGTCGCGCACTCGGCTGCAGTCGCCTGCACGTTCTTGGCTTTACTCGAACTGACGGGAAAGCGCCGAGCGTGGCTGATCGCCATCTTCGCCGCGTTAGCGGTCGAGTCGCGCTTCACGATGGTCATGGCGTTGCCGTTTTACGCTTGGGCGCTCTATAAAGACGTCTCGCCCGCCGAATCGATCGCCCCTGCGCAGGCCGGCGCGATTGCGATGACGGACAAACTGCGCGCGTTTGCGCTGACGCTGGTGCCGTTCGTCGTGCTGTGGGCGGCGTACAATGTCGTGCGGTGGGGCACCGTCGCCGATCTCGGGTACACGCTATTCTATCACCAGGATTCGTGGGGCCATCCCAGCGGATCGCCTTTCTCAATTGGGTATTTTCCGTACCAAGTCTATTCGTACTTTCTGCAGAGTCCGGTGTTAGCCGAATGGCGACAGTCCGCGATCTGGCCGATCTTCAAAGTGGATCCGCACGGCGTCGCGCTCACGTTTACTAGCCCGGCGCTGTTGCTGGCAGTGCTTGCGCGCACGCCGCGTCGCATCGTCGTCGCGTTATGGCTGACCGTCGCCCTGGTCGCCGTACCGAATTTCATTTACTATCTCAACGGTTGGTATCAATTCGGGATGCGGCACGCGTTGGATTTCGAACCGTTCTTGCTGCTGCTGATGGCCTACGCCGTCCGCGATCGCTTGCCGCGATGGGGCGCGATATTGTGCGGTTATTCCGCTGCGGTCGGCGTGTGGGGCGTCTGGTATTGGGACGTATTCTTTCGAACCGGAAACTAAGCGTCGGCGTTCGCTGCGTTTTGGGCGTCGGACGCGGCCCGTTCGCGCTTGCCGGCAACCGTTCCCAACAGCAACGCTACCGCGGCAAAGACCGTTGACTCAACGCCCGCAAAGGCCGAGCCGAACTGCGCCAACATGCCCGTCGATACCGGCGGCGCGACGATTCCGGCGACGGAATCCAGCGACGACGCAACGCTTAGGACGGTGCCCTGTTCGCGGTCGGTCGATGCGTTGCTGATCATCGCCGTCACGCCGGTATTGGCCAGCGCCATTCCGAAACTGAACAACGCCATCGCGACGATCAACATCGGCGTTGCGTGCACGAACGGGACGATCCCAAACGCGGCGACCAGCCCTACCAGGCCAAGCGTACTCATCCCGCGATCGCCCAGGCGTTTTGAAAGCGCGCCGACCACGAATACGTTGATGATGACGCCCAACACGGCAAAGACCGAATAGTACACGGTGGTTTCGACCAGCGTGAAATGCAGTTGACCTTTCAGATATAACGCAATCACCATGAACCAGCCGTAAAGGCTGAGCGAAAGCGCCAACTTCTGCAGGAGCAGCGGCCGCAGATGCGGCTTGGCGAAATTCTTGGCGATCTCTTTGAAGTCCACGCCGGCGGTTTCGGCCTCGAGGTGTTCGCGCGATTCGGGAAGCAAGAAGATCGTCAGCAAGAGCGTGAGCAGCTGCAGTGCCGCGGCGGCCAGAAACGGCGCCTTGAAACCGTAGTGCGCGAACAAAAAACCGCAGCCGGCCGGCCCGAACACCATGCCCGCACCGAACATCGCGCCGATCAATCCGAACGCTCGCGCGCGTTCTTCCGAACGTACGACATCGGCGGCATAGGCTTGCGTGATCCCGATGTTTCCGCCCGAGGCGCCCTCGATGATGCGCGCAAGGAAGACGATCCAAATGTTCGGCGCGAACGCCAACATCGCCCAGCCGATCGTGGCCCCGATTTGACTGATGATGAGGACCGTCTTACGACCGAGCCGATCCGACATATTGCCCCATATCGGGCCGGAAATCAGTTGGCACAGTGAAAACGCTGAGGCCAGCAAACCGACGATCAACGGCGAGACGCCGAAGTGGGTCACGAAATACGGCAAGATCGGGATCAGCATGCTGAACCCGACGATGTCGATAAACGTGATCCCGAGGATCGGTAAGAGTCGTCGAATCATTCAAGTGCCTCGACGGGCAAGATTATCGGTTGGAGTCGCCGATTCTTGCGCAATATGTCGAGTTTGTACGAGCGGCTCAGGTCGAGCGTGGTCATCAAGCGATGCAAGTCGTCCAGGCCGTGCAGCCGCGTGGTTTCCAGCGCCAAAATCACGTCACCGGGGCTGATGCCCGAGGTGTGCGCGGGGCTCACGGGTTCTACCGATGTCACCAGAATCGCGCGCGGATCGGACAGGTCGTGTCGACGCGCGAGTTGGGCCGGAAGCACGAGGTCTTGGCCCGCGATGCCCAGGTAACCGCGGCGCACCCTGCCGTCGCGAATGAGCAATCCGGCAACGTAAGTGGCCAGATTGATCGCGATCGCAAAGCACAAACCTTGCCCCGGTAAGACCGCGGTATTGACGCCGACGACGTTACCGCCCGCATCGACGAGGGGACCACCGGAGTTGCCCGGATTGAGCGCGGCGTCGGTTTGCACGACGTTGTCGATCAAGCGTCCCGATTGCGCGCGCAGCGTGCGTCCGACCGCGCTGACGACGCCGGCGGTAACGGTGTAGTTCAAACCGAACGGATTACCGACCGCGATGACCAGTTGTCCCGGCTGCAAACGCGACGAATCGCCCAGCGCCGCCGGCGTTAGATCGCTGGCGTCGACGCGCAGCACCGCCAGGTCGGTGTGCGGATCCTCGCCGACCAGCCGCGCGGAAACCTCGCGCCCGTCGAGCAGACTGACCGACAGCGCGTCGGCGTCGTGGACGACGTGGCTATTGGTGAGGACGAAGCCGTCGGGCGTGAAGATGAAGCCCGAACCCGTGCCGCTGCGCCGACCCGATCGCGCTTCGACGGCGACGACCGACGGGCTAACGCGCCGCGCGGCCTGCGTTACGGCTTGGGAATAGGCGTCGAGTTCGAACTCGTGCGCGACGGTTTGAAGGGCGGTTGCCATAAGTGCAGGCCCCAACCGCTCGCCCATCGCTTTGAGTTGCAGGCCGCGCGGGGAGGGGTGCGGGCGGGAGACTCGAATCGGACTCGGCCGCGCCCACGCCCAGGTGGCGGAATTGGTAGACGCACTGGCTTCAGGTGCCAGCGGTGGCAACACCGTGGGGGTTCGAGTCCCTTCCTGGGCACCATAAACCCATAAACCACATAAACCACCATAACTCCATAACTTCCGCTTACGTCGGCGGCGGTGTGTACGTTAACACGATCGTGAACGATGAGGGTGCGGTGCCGCTGGCGAGCATGACGGTCCGATCGAAACCGTTGGTGGCGATGTGGATGCGCGTCAGGCGATTGCCTCCGAGCGCCTGCGCGCCCAAACCGACGGCCACGTCGGCGTCGACGATCGTGCTGCGAGCAAAGAGCGGATCGTACAGCGCGTCGCCGGATTGCTGCAGCGTCGACGGCGATTGGGTTTGCGCGGCGAACGCGGTGACGCCGCTGCTGACGTCGCCCGTTGCCGTCGGCGGATCGCCCGGCGTTGCATACAGATATTCGCTCAATCGCTGCCTGGCCGCATCGTAGACGTACGCACGATACGACCTGCGCCGTCGATCGTCTTGGGTTGCGATGTCGAACTCATGTCCGTCGGCATTGGAGACGCCGAACACATCGTCGACCGGCGTGAAGATCGCCCAAGCACTCGCCGCGGCGGCATCCCAGCGGTCGGTGAGGCGATCGATGGCGGATGTCGCGCTGACGACCCTCGCGGTCCGCGCGGTCCAGCCGACGAACGCGTGTGCGACGGCGATCGATAGCGTGCCGACCAGGACCGCGATTGCCGCTCCAACCAGGACGTCGATCAGGGTGAAGCCGCGTTGGCATGCAGTCCGCATGCCTGGAACAGTACCCGCAGCGTGACGATGACGGTCGGCTTGAGGCTTTCGCCTCGCGACCGCGAACGCAGGCTTTCGTGCGCGTTCGTCTGGTCGTCAATCCTCGCGCGCGGCGGGCCCTGGCGTCGGGCGACGCGGTGCGCGCCGCCTTGGCTCTGCGCGGGGTCGAATGCGTCCGGGCCGACGACCATCCGTCCGGGCTCGACGCGATCGTGGTCGTCGGCGGCGACGGGACGGTCGTCTCGCAGATCGCTTTTGCGATCGCCAACGATCTGCCGATCGGCGTCGTGCCGCTGGGAACGTTTAACGATATGGCCCGCACGCTGGGCATCCCGTTTGCGATCGACGCCGCTTGCGACACGATCGCTGTCGGCGTCACACGCGCGATCGACGTCGGTCGCGTCAACGGCAAGTTCTTCGTCAACGAAGCGTCGATCGGCGTCAGCGCGCGCATCGCGCGCCGGCAGACGCCCGAGGCCAAGCGCCGGTTCGGGGTGCCGGGAATCATCGCCACGACGCTGCAGGTGCTAACGCACGTCGTGCCGTTCGGCGTTAGCATCGTGCAAGGCGATTCGTGCGAACGCTTTCGTTCCATACAGTTGACGATCGCCAACAGCGATCGGTTCGGAAGCATTTGGTACGCCCCGGATGCCGCTATCGACGACGGGCGACTCGAGTTGTACAGCGTCGAGTTTACGAGTTTTCCGCAGGCGTTGCACGCTTTGCATGGGCTGTTGTGGGGGCGCGGCGATGCGATCGACGGGCTTCGCCGCCGCAGCGGTACGCGATTCGAGGTCGTCACGCGGCGCCGGCACCATATCGTCGCCGACGGCGAGCCGGCCGGATACACGCCTGCATGCTTCGAACTGCTGCCTCTGGCCGTCCGCGTGTTCGCGCCGCCCTAGGGATGCAACCGGCGCGAATCGGGGTACGTTGTGGGCTGCATGCGTTATCGAAAATTAGGACATTCCGGCTTGAACCTATCGGCCATCGGCCTGGGCTCGTGGCTGACTTACGGGAGCACCGTGAAGGCGGCCGCCGCGCGCGACTGCGTCTTTCGGGCGGTCGAACTCGGCGTGAATTTCATCGATACCGCCAACGTGTACGCGCGCGGCGCTGCCGAGGACGTGCTTGGTCCCATTCTCGCACAGCTCA
The DNA here is from genome assembly GCA_035544315.1 of Verrucomicrobiia bacterium. GTDB lineage: Bacteria > Vulcanimicrobiota > Vulcanimicrobiia > Vulcanimicrobiales > Vulcanimicrobiaceae > JALYSX01. The sequence continues at coordinate 3,149 of DATKGB010000215.1, read as the reverse complement.
ATCGCGGCGAATTGGCGATCGCTACCAAGGTCTACTTCCCGATGGGCGACGGCGTCAACGAACGCGGTCTCTCGCGCAAGCACATCCGCGCGCAAATCGACGCGTCGCTCAAACGCCTGCGTTTGGACTATGTCGACCTCTATCAATGCCACCGTTTCGACACCGGGACGCCGTTTGAAGAGACGTGCGAGATGATGAACGATGTGGTGCGCGCGGGCAAGACGCTGTATTGGGGTACCTCGGAATGGAACGCCGATCAACTCGCTGCGGCGGTGACCTTGTGTCGCGCTCGCGGGTGGGCGGTTCCGGTTTCAAACCAGCCGCAGTATAGCGCGCTGTGGCGGCGCGTCGAAGATCGCGTGCTGCCGACGTGCCAAGCCTACGGTTTAGGCAACGTGGTCTGGTCGCCGTTGGCGATGGGCATTCTGACCGGCAAGTACACCGACGTCAAGCATCCCGCTAGCGGCACGCGCGCGGCCAGTGGCGACAAAGAGATGATGGAAGACTACTTCACCCAGCCGGTCCTCGATGCGGTCGCCAAACTCGAACCGCTGGCAAAGCGGGCCGGCGCGTCGCGCGCGCAACTGGCCCTGGCGTGGGTGCTGCGTCAACCCGCGGTAACCAGCGCGATCGTCGGTGCGACCAAAGTCGAACACGTCGACGATAACCTTGCCGCCGCCGACCTGGACGTCGATCCTGCGATCTTCGCGGCGATGGACGCCATCTTGCTGCCGGTCGCACCGCACGAACCATACCTGTCCTAAAGCGCGAGCGTCGAAAAACGAAATGGGCCGAGTTTGCACCCGGCCCATTTTCGCTTGCTGCACTCTACGAGGAGTGTCCTAGACAGCATCGGTGGAGGACGCTGCTGTCTATTCCATCGCGCACTTGTGTGCCGATGAAAGTCTTAGTTCCAGATTTTGAGCAGACTGGAACTTCCGGCGACCTTGGGACCCCAACCGCCGAACGAGGGGCCGACGGACACGTTTGCGATCACTCGCGACAACGAAATCACCGGCTGTTCGTTGGTCTCTTCGGCTTTGGGGGTAAGGGCGGTCTTCACGTCAATCCTTCTCTTTCTTATTGTGGAGCGTCAGTGCGCTCTCTCCATACTTTACGCCCTCTCTTACCGCGCCGCTATGAGTTTTGTTTCATGCTAGAAAGGTCGTAACGGCGCTTTTTGTGACTTAGGTTCCGGCGTCGGCGCCGATATGAAACACGTACTTGACGATAAAACGATCCAGCGTCGTGTTGGCGGCGGGCGTGCCGAAGTTGGCGAAGAGCTCGTTGCCGTTGGGAAAGCGGCGGTGAAAGGCGGCCGAAACGTTGGTCCCGGGCTGCGGCGCAAAACCCCCGTTTCCATTGATCGAACGCAGCGACAGCGTCAGGTTGGAATCGGGGCCCAGATTCCAACCGAGTGAAACGCGCCGTAACCATTGCGAATCCAGGCCGCCGGTAAGCTTGGCGCGTTCGTAGGTTCCGTCATATTCCAAACCGAGCGTCAAGATCCGACCGATCGGGCGCGAGTTCGTCAGCGAGTACAGGTGGAGGTAATCCGACCCGAAGTTGCCCCAGGCGGCCGTAAGATCGATCGGCGACGGCGTGCCGTCGCGGTAACCGATCGGTACCGTCATCAAGTTGTACGGGGACGTCACGCCGTCGAGATAACATGGGAAACCGGTGTAGGAACTGCGCCCGACGATCGGACCCGAGCAATTTGGGCCGCCCGGGATCGCGTAGCTGCGCAGCATTCCGACGTCCGGGCCGCCCCCGTCGATCGAGAAGCCGTTCTTGAACGTCGCGTTGATAAAGATCCCGCTGTCGGCTTGGTGAACCGCGCCCGAACCATCCACGAAGCGGTCCGCACCGTAAAACACGCTGGCACTTTTCACGCCCCGCGCCGCGCCGACTACGTTGACGAACCCGTCGATCCCGCGCACGTCGGAGGTGCTCGTGAACCCATCGATCGGATCGTAGTTGGGCGTGATATCGAGATAGCCCAGATTGATTTCGTAATTGGGCTTGTGAACGTCGATGAATCCGTTGCTCGAACGCGCGCTGCCCTGCGGCACCCAGCTGCCGCTTTCGACGGCCTGATCGATTGCGTAGACCAAGCCGGTTTTGAGATTCCGGCCGGCAACACCGGCCTCGACCGTCGAATCGTCGCCCGCCAGGCTGTGATGCGCGAAAACGCCGTCGCTCCAGTACAGAAAGGTGCGATTCGGCAATGCGTGCTTGTATCCGTAGACGATGTCGTCGAACTCGTTACCGCTAACTTGGTCGTATCCGCGGAAGTTCAGAACGCCGAACGACTGGTCGCCGAACGACCCCTCGATCTTTTCGCCGCGATCGAACGGCCCGATGGCGGGTGAATAAAACAGCATGTTGGGCGCCGAGAAAACGCCGCCAGGCGGCGCGCCGTTGGAATTGATGAAGTTGGCGCCTTGGGAAAAGAATGGCCGATATTCCTGGAGCGCGCGGCGGAATTCTTGGGGCGCGATGGTTTGCTGATCGACCTCCACGTTGGAGAAATCCGGCGCGAGCGTTCCGACGAAGCTGATCGTCGCGGTCAGCGGTACGCTCACGTCGATCCCAGCGGGACGAACGTTTTGCGATCGAAACGAACCGTCGCTTTGCTCGAAGAGATCGCGATCGTGGCCGACGCTGCCCAGCCCGTAGATTTCCGCGCGCGGACGCGGTCGACTCGCCGGCGCGTTGCCCACGATATGCAACCCGGTCAGCGCGGGCCAAAATCGCGCGTCGAGGGGGGTGGGCCAGCCGTTTCCGGCCTGACCGTCTTGCATGATGCCGTCGTAGGCCCACGAGTAGTGCTCGCCGACCGAAGCGACGGCCCGAATCGCGTTGAAACGCCAGGTCTTGGTCGCGCCGCCGCCCAGGCGCAGGTCGTGCAAGGGGATGACCATCACGGCGGTCCACCGACCGGCGTTGACCTTGGAAGCCGCCTGCCAAAGCGGGCGATATCGGACGTTCTCGGAGGCTTGTTGATAGCGGACGCCGCGGGGGGTTACCTCGAAGAAGTAAACCTGGGATTCGTCACCGCTGGTGTCCAGCCCGATGCCGACAAAATCGTCGATACCGAAGCCGACGTCGTTGGTGGTTTGGCCCTCCAGAATTGGCGTCCCCTTTCT
>DATKGB010000214.1:0-6522 GCA_035544315.1 Verrucomicrobiia bacterium | reverse complement strand
GGGGGACCCCCGTTGCTCGGCTGACTCCGCTCGCGGGAGCTCCGGAAGGCGACGCACTTTCTCGCCTGCTCGCCAACGATGTGCCGATGGGAATGTCAACGCGCGAGGCCATCGAGGAGGGCCGGACCTGATGTCTTTCGTCCTCGATGCTTCTGCAACGCTGGCTTTCATTTTTCCGGACGAGCGTGATGAAATGGCGATCCGGCTGGTTCGTCGACTTCGCGAAAGTCGCGCTGTTGCGCCGCTTATTTGGCGATGGGAAGTGCAAAACGCGATCGTCACGGTGGAGCGCCGCGGGCGTCTTACGCCGGACGTCGCAACGTCTTTACTGAGAGACGTCGCAGGCGTTCCAGTCGATCTTGATGCACGCGACGGTGGCCACGTCGAGCTTTCCCGCCGCTTCGCACTCCCAATCTATGATGCGCTTTATCTTGACCTGGCTTTTCGAACGCATCTCCCGCTTGCCACTCGCGACCAGAAACTCATTGAAGCCGCCGGTCGCCTCGGCGTGGCCGTCTTGACTTAAAACCGTTCGACCTCGCGGGGGGTGGAGCACCATTCGCTCCAGGATCCGGGATACAAACGCGCGCCGGAGAGGCCGGCGATTTCGAATGCGAGCGCGTTGACGGCGGCCGAGACGCCCGAGCCGCAGTAGTTGACGACGCGCGAAGACTCGCCGAAGGCCCCAAGTTCCGCGTTCAGACGTTCGGGTGATTTCCAGAAGCCGCGATCGTCGTAGTTCGACTTGAACCAGCGATTGCGCGCGCCGGGAATGTGTCCGGCAACGGGGTCGATCGGTTCGACCTCGCCCGCGTAACGCTCGGGGGCGCGCGCGTCGAGCAACAGCATGTCGTCCGAGCCGATCGCGCGCGAGACCGCAGCGGCGTTGACGGTGCCGTCCAGCGGCGCAAACGCAGCGATGGTTCCTCGGTGCGGCGGTTTAGGCGTTACGTCGGCGGTGCCGGGTGCGTCGGCATCGCACCACGCCTTCCATCCGCCGTCGAGAACGGCGACGGCCCGATGACCGACCCAACGCGCCAGAAACCATAAGCGTGCGGCAAACATATCGGCGCCAGCATCGTAGGCGATCAATTGCGTGTCGCCGCTTACGCCCATGCGGCGCAAAAGAGCTACGAAGTCATCGCGCCCCGGCAGGGGGTGACGACCGTTCGTCCCCGTATGCACGCCGGCTAAATCGGTTTCAACGTCGGCGAAAAAGGCGCCCGGAATGTGAGCCGATTCGTATTCGCGCCGTCCGGCCGAAAAGTCCGCGAGCGTGTGACGGCAATCGACCACGACCCAACGCGGGTCGTCGAGATGCTCGGCAAGGGTCGCGACGTCGACGAGCGTTGCGTGCACTAATGCAGGTTGATTGTCGTCTTCACGTCGGCGGCTTGGCCGCCGAACGCTTCTTGAAGGATCGTCTTTAGTTCGCCATTTTGCGCCATCGGTCCGAGGATGTCGGTGTCGCCGTAAAACTTGCCGTTGATGAAAACTTTGGGCAGCGTCGGCCAGTCCGTCATCTGCGCGAGCACTTCGCGCTTGGGCATGTTTTCGAGGACGTCGACTACTTCAAACGGATAGCCGAACTCGTTGAAAAACTCGATCGTCTCGAGCGTGAAGCCGCAACGGGGCATCGCTTTGGTGCCTTTCCCATAAACGAGGATCTTGTTCGCGGCGATCTCGCCCTCGACTTCGGTCTTGAGTTGGTCTGACATAGATTTAATTCTCCGGTGTAATTGTTCGTATTTGAACGGCGTGCACGCGTCCATCTTTGAGGGCGTCACCCAGCGCGCCGTACACCATCCGATGCTGTTCGAGCAGGGACTTCCCCGCAAACGCGTTCGAGCGCACGGTCAGGTTGAAGTGATCCATCGTGCCGCTATAGTCGAACGCATCGACATCGGCGTCGGGGAGCGCCGCGCGAATCAACGCGGCCAAGTCGGCGTTTGCGATCATGCTATCCGAGTTCAGGAGTTGAGACGGTGTGGTTCGTCGCGGCGTAACGCTTTGGCTAACCCCTGCGCCTCGCGCAAGGTTTCAGGCAACTGCGCGGCCGAGCGCGAGAGGACCGTGGCGACGCCGACGGCCACGACCACGCCCGTGACCCCAACTAAGATTGCGGGCACGCCGGTGGCCTTGAATCCCCCGATCTCGATCGTGAAGGTCCGGGTGACCTTGGATAGCGCCTTGAGGATGGATGCGAGCTTCACACGCGGGTCTACGGTGCCGGCGCGCCCAAGGCCTCGCGGGAACCGGCGATAAAACGATGTCGGGATGCGCGCTATTCGTTTGAACTCCATCGGTGGGCCCGAGAACCTTGCGCTCGAAACGCTGCCGCCGCTGCAACCGGCTCCCGGCGAAGTCCTCGTCCGAATCCGTGCGGCGGCCCTCAACCATCGCGACGTTTTCATCACGCAAGGGCTCTACCCGAACGTCGCTTTGCCGCGCACCCTTGGTTCGGACGGCGCCGGCGAGGTCGCCGGGCTAGGCGACGGCGTCGACGGACCGGCGGTCGGCAGCGCGTGCGTCATCAACCCGATGCTCGATTGGGGCGACGACCCGGCGGTCTGGGGCGATCGCGCCTCGATCCTGGGCATGCCGCGCGATGGAACGTTCGCGCAATACGTCAGCGTGCCGGCCGAGAACGTCTTCGCCAAACCCGCGGGCCTTTCGATCGAAGAAGCCGCGGCAATTCCGTTAGCGGGCCTCACCGCCTATCGCGCGCTCTTCACGCGCGGTGGTTTGCGCGAGGGCGAAACGGTGTTGATCACCGGCGTCGGCGGCGGCGTGCAAACTTTTGCCTTGCTGTTTGCGAAGCGCGCGGGTGCGCGCGTCATCGCAACTTCGAGCAGCGACGAAAAGCTCGCACGCGCACGCGAAATGGGCGCCGATGTTACGATCAACTACCGCCAAGACGAGGCGTGGTTTAAGACCGCGCGCGCGGCTGGGCCGATCGATCTCGCTATCGACTCGTCGGGCGGAGCGTCGCTCGCCCGCGCCGTCGGCGCCGTGCGCCCCGGCGGTCGCGCGATTATCTACGGCGGAACGACCGGCGATGTCACCCTACGCCCGTTCTCGCTTTTTTGGCACCACGTCGATCTGCGCGGCACCTCGATGGGCAGCCCCCAAGATTTCCGCGCGATGCTCGCGCTCTTCGAAGCCGATCTCAAACCCGCAATCGATCGCGTCTTCCCAATGTCCGAAATCGTCCCCGCCGCACAACGCATGCTCGCCGCCCACCAATTCGGCAAAATCGTCATCACGGTCGATTAGCCATGTCATGGTGAGCGCCGCGCCCTGTGTCATGGTGAGCACCGCATCTGTGTCATGGTGAGCGTAACGACCGAAGGGAGTGAAGTCGAACCAGCGAGACAACCATCTTGTCGAAGCGGAGGCCGCGCGCAGTAACAGATGCGTGAAACGATATTACGTCTACATGTTGCGATGCTTCGATGGTTCACTCTACGTCGGCATCACGAACAATATCGATCGACGGTTCTACGAACATAGCGCTGGCGTTAACAAGACGTGTTACACATATAGTCGACGACCGCTCATCCTCGCGTACGTCGAAGAATTTGGCGAGGTTCTCGATGCCCTTGACGCCGAAACCCTCCTCAAGCATTGGTCGCACCGCAAGAAGCTCGCGTTTATCGAGCGACGAGTGGGTGACTTGAAAAGATATGCGCGCGGAAAGAATCGTTACGAGCGGACGCGATCGCCTTAGGTTATCTCGCTGGTTCGACTTCGGCGCTTCGCGCCTACGCTCACCATGACACGGGACACAGAACGCGGCGCTCACCGTGAATTAGGCGAGCGTGTAGACCGCTATCTTCTCGATGTGGAGGCTCGTGCCGAGTTCGGCTTCTATTACGGCGGCATTTTCTTTGCCGACGATGCTCGACCATGAGGGGTTGAGGATTGCGGTCTCCTCGGGTGCGAGCGCGCGTTGCAAGATCGTCGAGCGTACGCGGCCCTCTTGTTCTAGCGGCTCCAGATAGGCGAGCATTTGGCGCGCGGCGGCTGGCCACAAGATCGGCGCCACGTCGGCATAGATGCGTTGCACGAGCTGTGGAATTGTTTGTTCGCCGCGCGCGAGGGTTTCGAGCAGTTCGCGCTCGCGTAACTCGCGATGCGCGATGTACTCGCGGATCTTGGCTGGGGCATCGTCGACGCGTGGGCCGTGCCCGCCGTAGATGTACTGCGCGTCGGGGAACTCGGCTGCCAGGCGCGCGAGCGTACGCTGATACGGACGCATCGCGCCGCCAGGTGGTGCGATCACGACCGTCCCTTTGCCCAGAATCACGTCGCCGGTGAACAGCGCGCGCTCGCCCGGGTCGTAGAAGACCAGGTGATCGAACGTATGGCCGGGCGTCTCGATAGCGATGATGTCGAGATCGCCCAAACGGACGTGCTCGCCGTCGCCGAGCGCGCGATCGTGCGGCGCGTGATTATCGGCATGCGCGCAAATCGTCGCGCCGGTCGCGCGAGCCAACGGCACGGCCGCGGGCCAGTGATCCGGATGACCGTGGGTTAATAGAATTGTTGCGATCGTGCATCCATGTCCGGCGGCGGTGTCGATCAGCGCGCGCACGTGCCGCTCGATGTCCGGACCGGGATCGATGCAGATCGTTTGACCGTGGCCGCCGTCGAGGAGATAGGAGTTCGTACCGTCGAGCGTCAGCGCCGACGGGTTAGGCGCCAGCACCGTAATCACGCTCACCAAACACCCTCAAGTTCGGGCGGCATTTTGAAGCCGTTTTGCGGCGAGGTGTATGGGGCGACGGTGATCACCGGTTTGCTGCGCGCGAACGCGATCGCTGTGTCGAGGTCGTCGAATGCGGCCAATCGTTCCAAATGTTTGATCGTCGGATAAACCAAATGCAGCGCGCCGCGCCCGAAGTCGGCTAGCGCTTCGCGCGGTGCGATCCAGCGGCCGTCGTGCGTTTCGTCGGCGTCGGCAACCGGCGTTTGATCGTCGGGCATGCGCGCGACGAAGAAGTACGTGTCGTAACGCCGGGGTTCGCTGGGCGGTGTGACCCATCGCGAGAAAAACGCGAGCGCGCCGGCGTCGGCGTGCCGATCCAGGTCGCGCAACACCTGTGGGAAGCTCGCTTCTCCGGCGCGCAGCCGCGCGCGCGCATCGGCAAGGGCGCCGCGAGACACGGCGGGGCCGCCGTCGGGTGATCGCGCGAACAGGACGCCCGCTTCTTCGAACAGCTCGCGTAGCGCCGCGATGCACAGCGCCGCTGCGTCGTGCTGGGCCACGAGCCCGCGGAATTCGGCGTGCAGGCGCGCCGCATCGATATCGAGAGTGCGCTCGGCGGCTTCGATCGAAAAATCGTCGTCATCGAGCGCGCCGCCGGGAAAAACATACGCATCGGGAGCGAACGCACTGCGGGCACTGCGGCGCAAAAGAAACGTCTCGAAGCGATCGCTCGCCCCCCGAAGCAACATGACGGTTGCCGCCCGGGGGACGGATTTGGAACCGTCGGCCGATGTGGGTACGTTCATTAAGATATGAAACCGCGCATTGTCGTTCTCGCCACCGCCGTCCTGTTCGCTCTAGCCGCCGCGACCTCGGGGGCGCAAACCTCGCCGACCCCCGCCCCGGCGCCTACGCCGTCGATCCAGACCCCGCAACTGCCGCCCACCAACCAGATCATCAACGACGTGATCAACGCGGTGCTCGGGCGTGCGACGGGAGCCTACGGTTACAACGCTAATCAAGTCGATGGTACGGTCACGTACTTCCGGCGCTTCGATATGCAGGTCCAACTGCAACTCGACAAATATCGCCAGGTCCATTTACATCAGGGCACGATCATCAACCCGCGCGGCTGGTCGATTCAGTCAGGTCAAAACGTCGACGTCTACGGACACACGAATTCCGACGGCAGCTTCGAAGCCGATTCGATCACCGTCCACGGCTAAGAGCATCCCCTAGCGCAATCCATTTCCGGCGCGCGACCGTTGGGGGAGAAGATATCGTTCTTCTCTCCTCTTTTCGGACCACGTATCGTGGAAAGGATCTCGCACAAACATGAACGCTCACAAGATCGGAGCCCTCGCGACCGCGCTGTCGTTGATGGTCACCAGCGTCGCCCTCGCGGCGATGATGGGCAAACTGATGCCCAAAGTCATCGATGCCCCGTCGCGCTTCTCGGGCCCCGGCGTCTACACCGGCGCGCCGGCCCTCCCGGTCACCCTTTCGATGGTGATTGCCGGCGGCGGACCGAGCAACTTTCAAACCACGACCCTGGTCGGCAGACTGGCCGGAGCCAAGGCCAGCGCCGAAGTCGCCGGCTTGACCAAGAAGTTTGGCGCGACCAAGGTCGGCAACTTCGTCAAAGTCTTCAATTTCGTCGTCGCCGATACGCTCAAGATCGTGACCGCTAAGAAAATTGCGCTTCCCAAGACGCCCAGCCCGGATCCCAAGAACGGTCCGGCACTAGCCAAGGCGCTGTGGGGCGCGGGCCAGACCGGTCGCGGCTTCAACGTTGAAGTCATGCTCGATCG
>DATKGB010000213.1:0-3237 GCA_035544315.1 Verrucomicrobiia bacterium | reverse complement strand
CCCGGACTTGGATCGAGAGACCGACGCGCAAGTGCGAACGGAAATTCTCCGCGGGCGGGACGCGCTGTGGGCGCTGGTTGGCGACCCCGCGATTCGCACGATGATGCGGCCGCCGCACGGTCGATACACCGAAGCGACCGTTCGTGTCGCGCAACAACTTGGCTATTCGGTCATCTTGTGGAACGACGATTCGGGGGATTGGCGTACCTTGACGCCGGCGAGCATCGCGGAGCACGTCACCGATCACGCAACCGCGCCCGACATCGTCTTGCTGCATTCGGGGAAGCTCGCGACCGTCCAAGCGATGCCGACGGTCGTCGCTCGTTTCCGCCGTGCCGGATATCAATTCGTTACCGTCGGCCAACTGTTGGCCAAGGTGCCCGTCGAGCAGATCAACCATCCGGCGCGCCGTCGCGTCTAGCCCAAAAGGACTCCTCAGCGTGCCTCGCGCCATCATCGATACCCAGACCAGCCGTCCCGCCTTCGTGCGCCGTCGTATCGGCCAGGCGGTTGCTCTTGTCGCCCTCATCGCGCTGGTCGCGGTGGGGCTTTTCTTCTGGCTTCACCCCGCGCCGGGGCCGGTCGGCGGCCCGGCCAAACCGACGCCATCTCGCGGATCTAGCGCCAATATTCCAGGAAATTCGCCGGGTTAACGCGCAACCAGGCTCGCCACCCCAATCACAGGAGACCACATGCTGCGTAGGCTTACCCTCGGACTTGTCGGCTTAAGTCTTGTCGCCGCCTTTGCGGCGTGCACGACCAACGATGCTACTGCGCTTAACGGCGGGCTGGGCATCGGCCCGGATTTCAAAACGAACTCGGTCTATGCGGCAATCGCGTCTACCAACGCCGTTAGCATCTTCCCGGCGCCGGTGGCGAACGGAGCCGCGCCGGCGTATCAAATCGGCGGCACGACCACCACCATCGATGGCCCGCAATACATGGCCTTCGACGGCTCCGGCAACGTGTGGGTGACCAACTACGATGCCGGGACGACCAACTCGCGAGTGGTGATGTTCAAGGAGTTTGCCACCGGAAGCGTCTATCCGCTGCAGGGTTTCACCTATGCGGGTCTGGGACAGCCGCGCGGCATCGCGATCAACGGCGTGACCGGCGACGTCGCCGTCGCGTCGGTCTACGCACCGGCAGTCTCGCCGGCATTGCCGAGCCAAATCCAATTTTTCACGACGGCGGACTCGGGCTCGACGGTGCCGTACAACGTCATCACGGGGCCCGCGACCGGATTGAACGTTCCTAGTGGTATAGCCTACGATTCCAACGGCACGCTGTACGTTGCCAATCGCCAGGGTGCGTCGGTGGAAGCGTTCGCGTTCCCCACGCCGACGCCGACGCCGGCCGTCACGCCGTCGCCGTCGCCGACCCCGACGCCGTCCCCGACGCCCAACCCCTCGGCAACACCCTCGCCAACGCCTTCGCCGATTCCGCTAGCGACCAATCTTCCGCCCACGTTGCTAATCAGGGGCGGCAACACCGGGTTTGCGAACCCGAGCGGCGTCGCCGTCGATGCCGCCGGCCTAATCTACGTTAGCGACGCAGGCAACGCCAGCGTGCGGATCTTCGCAGCCGGAACCAACGGCAACATCGCGCCGACTCGAGTGATCTCCGGTCCGCTGACGTTGCTGCAGGTTCCCACCGACATTAAAGTCGACAGCACCGGCGCCATCTACGTTGCCGATGCCGGCGCGGGCAAGATCTTCGTCTTTGCCGCCGGAGCCACGGGCAACGTCGCTCCGACGACGACGCTAGCTTCCAGTACCGGCCTGGTTGGTATAAGTCTCTCGCCATAGGCGAGAATGCCGCGTGCTCATCGCCCAGCCTCGCGGGCTGGTCGCTTGCAACGAACGAGTCCGCGCCCCGTGGTAAGCGGCTACTGCGAACTGCTGCTCGAGACGCTTCCCGATCATCGCGAGCAAGTCGAAACGATCTTCACTCAGACGTAGCGCTTGGTTCGCCTATCCGAAGATGCATTGGTCTTGGCTCAAACGCAATCCGACGGCTTCTCGTTGGCGCCGCGCTTCCGGTTTCGCTCGACCGTTACCCTTGGTAGCCGACGCTATCGCGCGTGCGACTGAGGTCGCACTGCCCACAGTCTAAGCACTAGCCAGGGCGCAACCTTCACCCACGGAGAACGTTACTACCGGTATGGCCTTTCTGAAGACACTTTTTGACGGCAACGAGCGCGAGATCGTTCGACTGCGAAAGACCGTCGTGCAAGTCAACGCGCTGGAGCCCGCGACGCAGGCTCTCTCTGACGACGAACTGCGTGCCAAGATCGTCGAGTTCAAGGCGCGGCTAGCGCAAGGCGAAGTGCTCGACACGATGCTTCCCGAAATCTTCGCGGTCGTTCGCGAAGCCGGAAAGCGCTCGCTGGGAATGCGCCATTTCGACGTTCAGATCATGGGCGGACAGATTTTGTTCGAAGGGCGCATCGCCGAAATGCGCACGGGCGAAGGCAAGACCCTCGTCGCGACGCTCCCGGTCGTCGCGCGCGCCTTGGAAGGCCGCGGCGTCACCGTCGTCACCGTCAACGATTATTTGGCCAAGCGCGACTCCGAGTGGATGGGCCAACTTTACACGTTCCTGGGGTTGAGCATCGGCGTGATCCAGCACGGCCTCGATTCTGCCGAGCGACGCGCTGCCTATAATTGCGACATCACCTATGTGACCAATAACGAAGTCGGTTTCGATTACCTGCGCGACAACATGGCGTGGCAGGTCGAAGATCTGGTTCAGCGCGAGCTGTACTTCGCGCTAATCGACGAAGTCGATTCGATTCTGATCGACGAGGCGCGCACGCCGCTCATCATCAGCGGTCCGTCGCAAGAATCGACCGACCTGTACGACAAATTCGCCCAGATCATTCCGCGCCTAAAGAAAGACGAAGATTTCACCGTAGACGAGAAGGCCCACGCCGTGCCGATCGCCGAGCCGGGCGTCGCCAAGGTCGAGAAGATGCTGGGTGTCGGCAATCTGTACGATCAGCGCAACATCGAACTGGCGCACCAGCTCAACGCCGCGCTCAAGGCCTGGCACCTTTTCCATAAGGATCAGCAGTACATCATCAAGGACGGCGAAATCATAATCGTCGACGAGTTCACCGGCCGTCTCATGTACGGACGCCGCTATTCCGACGGCATCCATCAGGCGATCGAAGCCAAAGAAGGCATCAAGGTTCGCGGCGAAGATCAAACGCTGGCCACGATCACGTTCCAGAAC
>DATKGB010000212.1:0-7851 GCA_035544315.1 Verrucomicrobiia bacterium | reverse complement strand
GGGGGAAACGCCATGAACTACGACAGTGACGAAGCCCTGGAACGAGCGCTGTTCGCGCTCGATCTCGAGGAGCCGCCGGTCGAACTGCGCGCTTCCATTCTGGCCGCCACGGTGTACCGCGCTCCGGCCATCATCACGCTTCCCGAAGCCGCCGGGCTGTTCGCGCTCCTCGGGGTCATCGCGTGGGTCGGCGTCTCGATCGCGATGGGCGGCATGCCCCTGCTCGCGCATACGCTGCTGACGATGCAGATCGCCGTGACGCGCTTCTTCGGGAGTACGATTACGCTGGCGTGGCTGGCCACCGGCGGCGCGATCGCGATCATTCTCTCATTATGGCCTAATCAACCGACGGTGATTGGCGAGCGGATTGCGCGCCGGTGACTCCGTAATTCGGAGGCATGGAGAAGCCTCGCCGCAATTATAAGATTCTCGTCGTCGAAGACGATGCCGCCATCGGGCGCGTCCTTGTGCTCGAACTCGAGCATGAAGGCTACGCCGTCGAGGTCGCGACCGATGGTCTGAGCGGCTTGGAAAAAGCCCTCAAAGAACCCGACCTCGTGATCCTGGACCTGATGCTTCCGCGCATGGACGGCATGGAAGTGTGCAAGCGCGTTCGCGCCAAGAGCTTGGTTCCGATCATTATGCTTACCGCCAAGGATCGCGTTCTCGATCGAGTTGCCGGGCTGGATCTAGGGGCCGACGATTACCTGACCAAACCGTTCTCGACCGAAGAACTGTTGGCGCGCGTCCGCGCGCGGCTACGCGAGAAGTCGCCGCACGATAACGTGATCGAATACCGCGATTTGAAGATGGACCGCGATCGTCACGAGGTCCGGCGCGCCGATCGAACGATCGCGCTGACCGCTAAGGAATACGCGCTGCTCGAGTATCTCTTGCTCCACCGCAACAAGGTTCACACCCGCGACGAGTTGTTCAACGGCGTTTGGGGGAGCGACTTCCTGGGCGACTCCAACCTTATCGACGTCTACATCCGCTATCTGCGCGGCAAGATGGACGACGGCTTTGACGACAAGATGATCACGACGGTGCGCGGCGTCGGATACACGATCAAAGATTGATCGTCTCGTTGCGCTGGCGCATCGCCGCCGGATACGCGCTGTTGCTCGGTCTGGTTATCGTCGCCATCGGGATCGTCATCGTCTTGGCCCTCCAAGGCATCCTCTACGATCAAGCCAAAGCGCGAGTGGATCGCACGATGTCCGAAATCGTCAGCGCCGCGCAAGCCCAGGGGAACCCATTTGCGATCGGGTCGCAGACCGGTAGCGCGCTCGACGCCCTGATCAATAGCGAAAACATCTCCCATTGGTCGTCGCCGACAACCTACGTCCAGATCGACGCCACCAACGGCGCGGTCATCGGCAAGAGCACCAACTTCGCCTCCGCACGGTTTTCGCCCAACCCCGACGTCAAACTCGGGATGCCCGCGCGATATCGCACGCTGACGCTGGGTGGCGAGCCGTTTCTGGTCGAGGATCGCTCGATCGCCATCGGCGACGGTCAGCAGGTCGTCGTTCACGTCGGCGAGCCGCTCGACGCGTTGCAGCGCACGTTCGCCCAAACGCAACGTGCGATCGTGCTGATTCTCATCGGAGCGATCGCCGCGGTCGTCGTCCTTTCGATTCTGCTGGCCATGCAAATGGTCGAGCCGATCAACCGCCTCGCCCGCGGGATGCGCGAGATCGGCTCGGACCGCTTGGATCGGCGTTTGGGTTGGAGCGGTCGGCGCGACGAGATCGGGCAACTGGCAGCGTCGTTCGACGATTTGCTCGAGCGGCTTGAAGAAAGTTTCGCGCGCGAGCGTCAGTTTATCTCGGACGCATCGCACGAATTGCGCACGCCCCTGACCTCGATCAACGCCAACGCGCAGTTGCTGCTGCGCTGGGGCGATCGGGACGAAACGATCCGTCGCGAATCGCTCGAAACGATCGTAGCGGAAAGCGGAACGCTAGCGGCGATGGTCGGCGGGATGTTGACGTTGGCAAAAGCCGATCGCGGCGATGCGATTCCCAAGGAGCCGCTCTCGCTGGCCGAGGTCGCGACCGAAGCCGTGCGCGGATCGTCGCAACGCGCCGCCGAGAAAGGTCTCGCGCTGCACTTGGAGATCTCCGCCCAACCCTCGGTCATGGGCGAACGAAACCTGCTGCGTCAATTGATTTCCAACTTGGTCGACAATGCGATCAAGTTTACCGACGCCGGGGGCGTCGACGTGCGCGTCGGCGCGGACGAGCGCAGCGCGTGGGTCGAAGTCGCCGATACCGGGCCGGGTATTCCCCACGACGAAATCGGCTCGATTTTCGACCGCTTCTATCGGGCCGACAAATCGCGCTCGCGGACCGTGCCGGGCACCGGCCTGGGTTTGGCGATCGTGCGCTCGATCGCGCGCGTCCACGACGGACAAGTTACCGCTCAGTCCGCCCCCAGCGGCGGAGCGCTCTTTCGCGCCGTCTTTACGCGATTTGATGCGCCGCTCACGCGATCTTCATGATCGGCCCGCTCGCTCGGGCGTACACTAGAATCGTGCACAGGATTTCCCGGGCGGCAACGGCCACGGCCGCGCTCGTCTTTCTCTGGTTGTCGCTCGCAAGCATCGGCAGGGCATCGGCCGCGCCGGTTCTCATCGACGCAGGCAACTCTCCCGTGATCGCGGTGCAACTGCGCGGCGGTCAATTGACCGTGCGCACCTGGAATCGCAACCAAGTGCAGATCGACGCGCAGGGGCCCGTCGATTGGTTTCACGCAACGGCCCGGCAGGTCGCCAACAATCTGCCGACCTCGCAAACCATCCTCGCGCAAACCGCGCAGACGCCCAACGGTCCGGTAACGCTGCCGCCCGAGACCTTCGTTTTACCGCAACTCTCGCCCGGCCCCCATGAAGGCGTGCGCATCGTCGGCGACGGCGCGGCCATCATCACCATTCCACAGGGCACCGCACTGGTGCTCGCGCGCGTCGGATTCGGCGGCATCGACCTGCAAGGGTACCATCAAGGCGCCTTCTTTGCCGCAGTACGCAATGGCGATATCGCGTTGCGCGACGTCAGCGGCACCGGCTTCGCGCAAGTCGTCAAGGGTCCGATCCTCGTCGACGCTTCCTCGTTCGATCGCATCCGCGCGCGCACCGGAACCGGAATGTTGTTCTTTGAAGGCTGCACGTCGCAGCAGATCGAGTTGACCAGCGTTCGCGGATCGATCGCTTACGACAACGGTTCGTTCCAGCCGGGTCTGGCACGCTTTGAATCGCAGTACGGCAACATCGCGCTGGGTATCGGGGCGGGCGGCGCGCAAGTGACCGCGCACGGCGCAAACGGCCGCGTCTACACCGAGTTCGGCGGCCGTTCCAACGTCTCGATCGTGGGCGGCGACGCGCGCGGCGCGGTCGGCGGCGGCGGCCCCACGGTTACGGCCAGCGCCGCGAACGGCGCGATGCTCGTGTACGACGGCGCTTTGCGCGACCACCCATCGATAACGGCCGCCGTTCCCGAGATGCGCGCGCTCCTATCGCGCGCCACTTCGAAAAATTATCACCCAGCCGGTCAGCGCACTCGCCGCCGTCAAAGACCACCCTTCTAGCAGTGTCGTGACACCGCTGCTAGAGCAGAAATTTGCGCATGGCGGCCATGTCGAGTTTAAAGGTGTGCTGCGGGAGCACGGCTTCTTCGCGATAGCCGCAGGCTTCGAAGAAAGTTTGGGCGGCGCTGCGATGCGGGACCAAGATCGTCATCTTGTGGCAGTTGTAGTAGTTGGCGAGGTCGGCGAGATCGTCGAGCAGCAGCCGCGCGATGCCTTGACGGCGGCGGTCGGGTGCGACGATCAGGCGCTCGATGCGTCCCAGCGAGGCGGCGATCCGTAAACGCGCGGCGGCGACGATCGTTTCGCCGTCCTTGGCCACGACGTCGTGCGACTGCTCGTGCCAGATCACCGAGAAGTTATAGAACGTCTTGAGCGCTTCGCGTTGATGCTCGGCAAAAAACGCTAGCGTCGCAGCGGGCTGCACCCGCAGGATCTCAAGTGACAACCGCGGCGACCTCGGTATCGACGTCGAGCAGATAGCCGTCGTGCGCGGCGATCGCTCGCAGGCCCAAGCGATCTTCGACTTCTTGGGCCAACCGGCGCGGATCTTGTTCGAGCATCTTGGTGCCGAAGTGTTGGAAAACGGCGACCTTCGGGCGCACGTCTTCGACGATCCGGCAAGCGCCTTCCCAGGTCAAATGATCGACGTCCATTCCGTCGGCATACCGCAGGACGTTGACGATCAGCACGTCGGGTTTGTGCCGCGCGTAATCTTCTGCCAAGCCGTCGAAGTAGCGGCCGCACGGAAGATACGAAACCGTCGTCCCTTCGTGGGTGAAATGGATGCCATACGTCTCGCAGGCGTGAAGGTGGCGCACCGAGGTTGCCAGCTCGACCTCACCGATGCGATGGACTCCCGATCGTTCGGTCAATCGCTCGAGTCGTTCCGGGAATCGCTGCGCGTAGGGCAAGACGACGGCATCGCCGTCGAAGGCATCGCCGGGAGCGAGAATCGCGCCGCGTTTGTGAAAGCCGCCCGAGGTCATCGCTTCGATCAACGCGTTGACGTCGCACGAATGATCCAGATGTTTGTGCGACAGGACGATCGCGTCGAGCTCGCGCGGATTGCACGGCGGAACGTGCGCGAGCGCGCGCACCAGCGCGCCGGGTCCCGGGTCGACGGCGATCTGGGTCTCTCCAAAACGCATCCACATACCGCCCGACGCGCGCAGTTGCCGCGCGACGACGAAGCGCGCGCCGCCGGTCCCTAGGAACAATACCGACGTCATCGCGGAGCGGTCACTCTTGGTTGTAGAGGCGGAAGAACGCGTCGAGGTTCGCGCGATACAGGCCCAGCGCCACGCCCCATTTGGCCAACGCGCCGTTGCCCGAAACCGTGATCTGATAGATCCTACGCGCGGGGCCTTGCTCCTTAGGATCCCACCACGACGAGATGAAACCCTCGCCTTCGAGGTGGCGCAACGCGCGATAGATCGTTCCGGGATCGGAGTTCACATCGAATTGCTGCTTGAGCGCCTTCATGATCTCGTAGCCGTGCAAGTTGTTCTCTTTGAGCATAACCAAAAGCCACGCCATCAGATAGTTCTTTGGCGTTCCTCTGGGCGGTAATCCGCCTTCCTTGCCCGCACCGGCTCGCGCTGCCGGCGCCTTTGCGTACATCGCTACCCTCGCGTCCTCCCTCTACGGATTGACCGTTTCGCGTACGCCGCTCTGCGCCCTATGCTAAGGCGGGGATTGTTGGGTAGGTGCCGGCCAGGATTTTTTCAGATGGGCGGTTGAGCCAGCGTTCTAGGACGGTGGCGTAGACGCTGCGGAAGTCGGTCGTGAACGGCAGGTTGCCGCTGCTGCTCGAAGCGAGATCGGGGTAGGTGCCGTAGGTGCCGCCCTTAACGCCGCCGCCGATTAAGAACAGCGGTGAGGCTTCGCCGTGATCGGTGCCGCGGCTGGCGTTTTCTTCCAAGCGGCGCCCGAACTCCGAGAACGTCATCGTCAACACGTTGCGATCGTTGCCGTGGGCTGCCAGATCGTCGTAGAACGCCTTCATCGCATCGGAGAACTCGCCGAGCAAACGGTTTTGGGTGGCTTGCTGACTGACGTGCGTGTCGAACGAACCGTGCTGCAGGTAGATGACCTTCGTGCCGATCTTACTGCCGACGATTTGCGCGGCCAAGGCCAGGCTGCGGCCTAACGGCGTCGCCGGATAGGCGGCGGCGGTCTTGTAACCGGCGGTGAGTTTGGGCAGTTCTTCGGAACCGCGCTGGGCATGATCTTCGATCTCCAGCACGTGCGAGAGATACGGCGATTGGAACGGTACGCCGGTATCGCGAACGACTTGGCTGTAGGTGGCGCGCGAAGCGCTATTGCGATCGCTGATTAACCCGTAGCCGCGTTCGCTGGGGATCGCGGGCACGTCCACGCCGTTGGACATCATCACTTCGGGCAGCACTTGCGAGACCGCGACGCCATTGAACAGATTGTTCTTGGGCAAATTGGCTTCATCGAGGTAGCGACCCAGCCAGCCCGTATGCAGATACTTCTCGGGTGCCGCCGTCTGCCAAATTTCCGTCGAGCGGAAGTGCGAGTGATCGGGGTCGGGATAGCCGACGCCTTGGACGACGGCGATCATGCCCTTGTCGTACATCGCCTTGAACGACTTCATGTTGGGATTAAAACCGATCGTGTTGTCGATGGTCAGAACCTGGCTTTGCGGGATCCCGATGGTCGGGCGCAGGCGATAGTACTGCGCGTCGCCGTGCGGGACGATGCAGTTCAGCCCGTCGTTGCCGCCTTGCAGGTTGATCAGCACCAGCGTGCGGTTATCGCCGCCGGGCAAGCCGGGCAGCGGCGCGGCGGCGAGTGCCTGCGCGAAGACGTGATCGGCGCTGGCCACGACCGTGATGCCGCTGAGCGCTCCGACTAAAAAGTTACCGCGTTTCATCGTGTTCCCCTAATCCAGTTGGTAGGCCGGCATCGCCATCGTGAGATAGGCTGCGCCGCGCAAGCGTTCGTCGCGATTCTCCACCGAGAGTTCGCCCAATGCCGAGGTGTTCGCCCCGTCCAAATAGTCCGAAAGTTGAACGAACGACTGTTTGGACGCATCGCCCTGGAGAATTTTCGCCACCAACTCCTGGCTGACTTGCTGCGCGTCGATCGGCAGCGACGCGACCCAGGACATCTGTCCGACGACCGGCTCGTTCACCAGCGCGGCCACGAAGTTCTGGCGCGCGATCAGCATCTGGCTAGTCATCCAGTTTTCACCCGGCGGCCAGCCCGCGACGTTGGGCGGATAGAACAGCACTTGTCCCATCGCGGCCATCGCACGCAATCCGGTCGTGTCGATCGGAGCGATCCCCAACGCCTTATACGTTCCGACCACGTATTCGGCCGGGCTCTTAATCAGGCCGCGGTATGCGCGATCGCTGAAAAACACGTTGCTGCGCAGCAGCATCGAGAGTACCGGTCCGATTTCGTAGTCGTTCTTGCGCAACGAAGCGGCGACCGCATCGATCAACTCCGGTTCGGGGTTGTTGTAGACGAAGAAATTCAGCAGGCTGGTTGCAAAGAATCGTGCGCACTGCGGTTGATCGAAGATGATGTTGACGATATCGTCGCCGGCCCAGTTGCCGGTGCGCCCCAAGAACGTCTTGCTGCCGCCGTCGTGGCGGCCCCCAACGAAGGTCGCTTCGCCGGTGCGCCGGTCGACCGTCCAGCCGGTCCAAGCACGGGCGGCTTCGCGCACGTCGTTTTCGGAATAGTGATCGACGCCCAGCGTGAACAGTTCCATCAACTCGCGGGCGTAGTTCTCGTTGGGATGCGCGGCGACGCTGCCGGCGTTATCGAGATACAGCAGCATGGCCGGATTTTTGGAGACGTCTCGCGTCAGATCGCGCAAGTTGCCCAGCGCGTACTGGCGGTAGAGTTGGTTCTGATCGAACGCCATCGAGGGCGAGACGCCCTTTTGAATCACCGCCGTCGTGAAGTGCCCGTGAAAGTAGAGGGCCATCTTCTCTTGCAGCGGCGCCGGCGTTTGCAGCATGCGGTTCAGCCACCACGTTTGCAAGCCGATGGTCGACTTGCGTTCGGCTAGCCGAAACTCTTTGAACAACTCGCGCTTTTGGTCGTCGGACGGGCGACCCATGCCGCCCCCGAACATGCCCGCTCCCATGGACTCTTGCATCAGTTGGCGGCGAAACGTAACCAGATCGACCAGGTCGGTCGGCCCCGGCAGATTGGCGGTCGAGGGAAAGCGGATCAGCGATTCTACCGCGTCACCGACCCGCATGGCCGCGTAGCGCGCGATAT
>DATKGB010000211.1:0-14115 GCA_035544315.1 Verrucomicrobiia bacterium | reverse complement strand
CGATCAAGCGCTGCACGCTCGTGTTAACCGACTCGGGCGGACTCCAAGAGGAGGCGCCCTGTCTGGGCAAGCCGGTGCTGGTCATGCGCGACGAGACCGAACGCCCCGAAGGCTTGGAAGCCGGAACCCTGGCGCTGGTCGGTCACGACCGTGCGCGGATCGTAGCAACTGCCTCGCGGCTACTCGACGATCCGTCCGAATACTCGCGGATGGCCCGAGCGGCCAACCCGTACGGCGACGGTTACGCCGCCGAGCGGATCGTCGGTTGGCTCCTGGCACGCCTGCGCGGGAGCGCGTACCCGGCGGCATTCGCTACCGACGCGCGGTCGTAAGCGCCGCCCGTGGGCTGGGATGACGAGCAGGATTCACCCCTAACCCGACGTACCTATGACGCCGCCGAGGCGGCGGCCGATGTAGCGACTTACGTCGCATTAAAGAAATCCGTCGCGATTCGGACGCTCATCGTCGCAGCGCTCGGGGCCATTATCGCGATCCCGTGGTTGCCGCTCCTCTCGCTGGCCTTGCTGGTCGGGGCCGCGTGCGGAATCGGAAACATGTTGTTGACGATGCGCGGGAACGAGCTGGTCCTCGACTCCGGCCGCGTGGGTGCCTTCGCCATAAGTAGTTTTCTACGGCTGGGACTCTTCGGTATAGTTGCCGCGTCGCTGACGGTCCGCGGGCCCTGGTGGTCGCTTGGGCCGTTTTTCGTCGGCTTTTTTCTCCCCTTGGCACTGTATGCCACCGGCGCATGGCGGGCATTTAGACGGAAGGAATCGTGCACGAACAAATAGGCGAACACACGAGTTGGCAGTGGCCGATCGTGGGCAATGTTCATGCGGACACATTGGTTATGACGTGGGTTGTCATGATCTTGGTGTTGCTATTTTGTTGGAGCGTCGGAAGGAGCTATCGCTCGGGCAAGGTCACCAAGCGTCAAACGGTTTTCGAAGGCCTGATCAACTTCCTATCCGACCTGTCGCTGGGCACCCTGGGCCGCGCCGGCGAGCCGTTCGTCCCGTTCTTCGTAGCTCTGTTCATGTATATTTTCTGTTTGAATCAAATCGGCTTTGTGCCGCTCAAGTTGATGGGTTTTGCTTACGGCGGTGCGCCGACGGCGGACCTCAACACCACTGCTGCCTACGCGCTGCTCATCTTTGTGATGATCCAGGTCGTCGCGATTCGCAAGAAGGGGTTGGGCTTTTACAAGCATCTGGCTAAGCCGTTTGCCTTGTTGCTTCCCCTGAACATATTCGAAGAGTCGCTGCGCCCCGTCGTCATGGCGGCTCGGCTCTTCTTTAACATCTTCGTCGGCGAGATTCTGCTCTTCGTCATATCGCAGATCATCGTCTCGGGCGCGAAAATCGGGTGGTTCGATCTCTCGATCGGCGCCGCATTTACGCCAATTCTCATCCAGTTTCTAAACTTCTTTGTCGGCTCGATTCAAGCGTTCGTCTTCACGTTGTTGGCGATCGTCTATCTATCGATGGCTGTCGGCGAAGAGCACTAAAGAGAACGTAAGGAGCACTATGTCAGCCTCACTGTGGATCGTCGTCGCCGGAATCATCGGCTTCTCGATCATCGTAGCCGCCGCTGCAATCGGCTCGGCGATCGGCGACGGCAACGTTGCCGCCAAGGCCGTTGAATCGATCGCGCGTCAACCCGAAGCGCGCGGCAATATCATGACCTTCTTGTTCTTGGGCGTCGGCGTCCTGGAAGTGTTCCCGATCATTGGCCTGGGTCTGGGGTTGTATCTGTTCTTCGTCGTCGCTAAGGTGCCGGCGCTTGTCCCGGCGCTTCTGAACGCCGCGGGGCACTAGCCGCTAGAATGGCGTTTCTCTCATTCGACGGGACGTTTTGGATCCAACTACTCAACTTCGCGATCTTTTTCGCGGTGTTGAACCTGGTCTTTTTGCGTCCGGTCGGCGAGGGCGTCCGCAAGCGTCGCGAATATCTCGACGGTCTGGTCGCCCGGCGCGACGGATTGCAAAAGGAGGCTTTGGCGCTGCGCGCGCAGGCCGAGGCGACCCGTCAATCGGCCCGTCGCGATGCCGAGACGCTGCTCTCCAGGAGCCGCGCCGACGTCTCCAACGAGACCGCAGCGATCGCTACGGACTACAACGCTCGGTCGAGCAAGCAAACCGCCGACGCTCAAGCGGCGGCAGCGGCCGAGTTCGAAACGGCGCGCGTTGCGGCCGAACGTCACGCCGAAGAACTCGCGCAACTGGTCGTCGATCGGACCTTCGCGGAAGCTTCACGATGAGTTTTTACGAAAAGGTCTCGGTTGCCAGCCAGTTTTTCTCGGCGATTGCCTTCGCGGCGGTCATGGTCTGGCTGTGGATCAAGAACATCGCACCGGCGATCCAATCGGCTCAAGAGAACGAGAACAAGCAGATCGCGCTCACCGAACTCCACTTGGAAGAATCCAAGCAGGCAGTCGGGCTACTCCAACGGGAGATCGACGGTGCGGCGCGTGACGCCGATGCGATTCGCAAGCGCGCCACCGAATTGGCCGCCTTCGAACGCGACGCAGCGCTGACCGAGGCCAAGGAATCGGGCGAACGCACCGTTCGCAACGCCTCCGGCGAACTGGATCGCGCCCGCGCGTCCGGCCGCGATCGCTTGCGCACCGAGTTGGTCGATCGGGCCCTGGAAATCGCCCGCTCGCGCGCGACGCTGCGCGTCGATGCGCCGACCGATGCCAAGCTGATTCAAAGCTTCGTCGCGTCGGTTGAAAAGAATAACGCTGGTGGCTAACGAGACGCTCGCGCGCCGCTACGCTACCGCGGTCTTTTCGTTGGCCGAGGAGCGCAACGTCGTTGCGAAGGTCGGAAAGGATCTGCAATCGCTGACCGACGCGATCTATGCCGATTCGACCACCGCCGCGTTCTTCACGGCGCCGATCGTCGATCGTTACCGAAAGGAAAGCGCGCTGTCGGCGGTTTTCAACGGCAAAGTTGACGACATCGCTCTCCATTCGCTGTTGCTGCTGGTGCGAAAGCATCGCGAGTCGTTGTTGCGCGAACTGATCGCGCAGTACCGCGTCTTGGAACGTCAGGCGCGCGGTGCCGAACCCCTGATCGTTGTGACTGCCAAGCCGCTGGCCGCCGGCGAGCTGGGCGAGATGGTCGCACGTTTAGAAAAAGTCTATGGGAAAACGTTCGAAGTGACCCAACGCGTCGATGCCGACGTCATCGGCGGCGTGCGGATCACCATGGGCGACCGCCGCATCGACGGCACCGTCGCCGGCCGACTCGAAGAACTCTCGCGCGCGTTGTTTGCGCAGAACTGATATAGGGATAAACCATGATTAATGCCGACGAGATCGCCGGACTGCTCAAAGCGCAGATCGCCAACTTTACCAGCGA
Organism: Verrucomicrobiia bacterium; assembly: GCA_035544315.1. Classification (GTDB taxonomy): domain Bacteria; phylum Vulcanimicrobiota; class Vulcanimicrobiia; order Vulcanimicrobiales; family Vulcanimicrobiaceae; genus JALYSX01. Next base: position 10,750 of record DATKGB010000211.1, on the reverse strand, counting down.
CATCCAGGAAGACGAAGTAGGCACCGTCATCGAAGTGGGCGCCAACCTGGCGCGCGTTTACGGTCTGCGCGGCGTGCGCGCTTCCGAACTGGTGGAGTTTGCCGACGGCTTGCAGGGCGTAGCGCTCAACTTAGAAGAGGACAACGTCGGCGTAGTCATCTTGGGTTCGGATAAGAACATCAAGGAAGGCGATAAGGTTCGGCGCACCGGCCGTATCGCATCGGTGCCCGTCGGCGAGGCGCTGCTCGGGCGAGTGGTCAATCCGCTCGGCCAGCCGATCGACGGCAAGGGCCCGATCGAGACCAAGAAGTTTCGCACGATCGAAAACACCGCGCCGTCGGTGGTCGAACGTCAAGGCGTTAAGCAGCCGCTGCAGACCGGTATCCGCGCCATCGATGCGCTGATCCCGATTGGGAAAGGCCAGCGCGAGCTGATCATCGGCGACCGATCGACGGGTAAAACGGCGATCGCAATCGACACGATCATCAATCAAAAGGGCCGCAACGTTTTCTGCATCTACGTCGCCATCGGTCAGAAGCTATCGACGGTCGCCGCGCTCTCGCAAGTCCTTGAAGCCAAGGGCGCGATGGAGTATACGACGATCGTTGCGGTCAGCCCGGCCGAAGCCGCCGCATTGCGCTGGTTGGCGCCGTTCGCCGGTTGCGCGATGGGCGAGGACCTGATGATCGCAGGCAAGGACGTCTTGATCGTGTTCGACGATCTCACCAAGCACGCGCAATCGTATCGGGAGATGTCGCTGCTGCTGCGCCGTCCGCCGGGCCGCGAAGCCTATCCGGGCGACGTGTTCTTCCTGCACTCGCGTTTGCTCGAACGCGCCGCCAAACTTTCCGACGCGCTGGGAGGCGGTTCGATGACCGCATTGCCGATCATCGAAACCCAAGCCGGCGACTTCGCGGCATACATTCCGACCAACGTGATCTCGATCACCGACGGGCAGATTTATCTGACCCCCGATCTGTTCTTCCAAGGCATTCGGCCGGCCGTCGACATCGGACTTTCGGTTTCGCGCGTCGGCGGTTCGGCGCAAACCAAAGCCATGAAGTCGGTCGCCGGTCAGCTCAAGCTCGAACTGGCGCAGTATCGCGACCTCGCGGCGTTCGCCAAACTGTCGAGCGATCTGGATAAGAGTACGCAACTACAGCTCGCGCGCGGCGAGAAGCTGACCGAGCTGCTCAAGCAGCCGCAGTATCAGCCGCAGCCGGTCGAAGATCAGGTCGCGGTGCTGTACGCCGCGACCAGCGGCGCGGCGATCGACGTTCCGACGCCTCGTCTGCAAGAGTGGGCCAAGGGCGTCGTCAGCTTCCTGCACGAGAAGTACGCGTCGATCTCGCAAGGCATCGCGCAGAGCGGTCAGCTTTCCGACGACGCAAAGAAGCAACTCGACGCGGCGCTTGCGGAGTACAACAAGAGCTTCTAATGCCGTCGGTTAAGGATCTGCGCGACCGAATTCGGTCGCTCAAGAACACGCAGCAAATCACCAAGGCGATGAAACAAGTCGCCGCGGCCAAGATTCGGCGTGCCGAAATGGCGCAAAAGCAGGCTCGCCCGTATGCCGAAGCGCTCGCGCAGATGCTGCGCGATCTGATGGGCGCGGTTTCGTCGGTCGATCACCCGTTTATGAAGCCCGGCAGGGTCGGCGCGCCGATCGGCGTGATTCTGATGACGGCCGACAAGGGGTTGGCCGGTGCGTTTAACTCCAACGTGATCCGGGTTGCCGAACAGTTTCGCGCCGCACATCCCGACGCCGTCTTCTATACCGTCGGCGTAAAAGCGCGTAACGCCCTACGGCGTCTGGGACAAGCCGACCACGCGACCTGGGCACTCAACGTGCCCAACAAGCTTGTCGCCGCCGTGCAAGTCTCGCAAACGGTCAGCGACGATTTCGTCGCCGGTAAGATCGGTCAGATCGTCCTGATCTCGTCCAAGCTGGTCTCGATGCTGTCGCAAAAACCCGAGACGCGGCCGCTGGTGCCGATCGAGCGCGTCGCTGCAGTCGCCGTCGGCGAAAAGAGCGCCAAGGGCGCGGTCGAGTTTTCACCTTCGCCGGAGTTCGTGCTCTCGCGGCTGCTTCCGAAGTTTCTCGAGTTCACGATTTTTTCGGCGATGCTCGAAACCGACGCGGCGTTCTTTGCCGCACAATTGATCGCGATGAACAACGCCACCGATAACGCCGGAAAATTGATCGACGGACTGACGATTGAAATGAACAACGCGCGCCAAGCCGCCATTACCAAGGAGCTGCTCGAGATCGTCGGCGGCGCCGAAGCGCTCTCAGGAAGATAGGAACAACCATGGCTACTCCCACCGGTAAAGTCGTCCAGGTTCTCGGAAACGTCGTGGACGTGGAGTTCACGTTCGAAACCTTGCCTAAGATCAACGACGCATTGACCGTCCGCGTTAACGACGATGCGGTTTCCAAAGGGAGCCAGGCGTCGGGCGGAGCCGACATCGGGGGGACGGCGATGAAAGCGCGCGATCTGACGCTCGAAGTGCAGGACGAACTGGGCAACAATCAAGTGCGCTGCTTGGCGATGGGTTCGACCGACGGTTTGGTGCGGGGCGCGCCGGTCACCTCGACGGGAGCGCCGATTATGGTGCCGGTCGGCGAAGGCACGTTGGGGCGCATCTTCAACGTACTCGGTAAGGCGATCGATACGGACGAACCCGTCAAAGCCGCAGCGATATGGCCGATTCACCGGCCCGCACCGGAGTTTAAGTATCAGGATCCCACGCCCAAGCTGTTCGAAACCGGCATCAAAGTCGTCGACTTGATGGCGCCCTACACGCGCGGTGGCAAGGTTGGCCTGTTCGGCGGCGCCGGCGTCGGCAAGACCGTTCTGATTCAAGAATTGATCCGCAACATCGCCAGCGTTCACAAGGGCTTCTCGGTCTTTACCGGCGTGGGCGAACGCACGCGCGAAGGCAACGATCTTTGGCAAGAGATGAAAGAGTCGGGCGTACTCGCGCAGACCACGCTGGTGTTCGGTCAGATGGACGAGGCGCCGGGCGTGCGATTCCGGATCGCGCAGACCGGCGTTACGATGGCCGAATATTTCCGCGACGAACTCGGCGCCGACGTGCTGTTGTTCATGGACAATATTTTCCGCTATCTGCAAGCGGGTTCCGAAGTTTCGGCGCTAATGGGCCGGATGCCGTCGGCCGTCGGTTATCAGCCGACCCTTTCGACGGATATGGGCAGCCTCGAAGAACGCATCACCTCGACCAACAAGGGTTCGATTACGTCGGTGCAAGCCGTCTACGTTCCCGCCGACGATTATACGGATCCGGCCGTCGCCGTTACGTTCGCACATTTGGATGCGACCACCGCGCTATCGCGCCCGATTTCGGAGTTGGGCATTTATCCGGCCGTCGATCCGCTGGCCTCGACGTCGCGCATCCTCGACCCGCAAATCATCGGCGACGAGCACTACGCGGTCGCTCGCGGCGTACAAGAGACCCTGCAGCGCTACAAAGATCTCCAAGATATCATCGCGATTCTGGGTGTCGAAGAGTTGTCCGACGACGACAAGGTGGTCGTCGGCCGCGCGCGTCGCATCCAGCGGTTCTTCTCGCAGCCGTTCTTCGTTGCCGAGCAGTTCACGGGCCGTTCGGGCAAGTACGTCAAACTCAGCGACACGGTCGCGTCGTTCAAAGAAGTTCTCGACGGCAAAGTGGATCATCTGCCCGAGCAGGCGTTCTTCTACGCCGCGGGTATCGACGAAGTCCGCGAGAACGCCGAGAAGATGGGCGCCAAGGCAGGGCGCTGAACGATGGCAAACACGGTTCCGTTCAAGCTGATCACTCCGACCAGCATCGCCTTCCAAGGCGACGCGGAGTTGGTGATCGCGGTGACGACCGAAGGCGAGGAAGGCGTCCTTCCCAAGCACGCGCCGTTCTTGGGTGCGCTCAAGCCGGGCGTTCTGCGCGCCAACGTGATCGCCGACGGCGTCGCCAAGCGCCTGGAACTAGCCACCGGCGAGGGCTTCATCCAGGCTTTGCCCGACGGCGTCACCGTCTTGGTCGATCGGGCCTTGCGTTTCGATGACGTGGACGTCACCGCCGCCCACGCCGAACTCGCCGACGCCGCCGCGCGCCAGAAAGAAGCGCCCGATGCCGCGGCGTTTGCTCGCGAGCAATCGACGATCGACTTCGCCAACGCCAAACTGCGCCTGACGGGTCATTAGCGCGCCGCAGCGAATCTCGTAGGCTGATGCTCGACCGTCTGGAAACCACGTTACGCGTCCGGGGAGGCGCGCCGCTCGAGGGCTCCGTTGCAACGCACGGCGCGAAGAATGCGGCATTACCGATCATGGCGGCGTCGTTGCTGGCCAAAGGCAAGGTCACGCTGCATCGCGTCCCGCGTATCACGGACGTTTCGGTTATGTGGTCGTTGCTTGAAGCATTGGGCGCTCGCTTGCGCTACGAAGGCCCGGGAACGATCACGATCGACTCGAGCAACGTCGAGCACTATCGCGCACCGTACGCTTTGGTTCGCAAACTTGCGGCGTCGTTCGACATCGTCGGACCGTTGCTAGGACGCTTCGGGCGTGCCGAAGTTCCGCTCCCGGGCGGCTGCGTGCTGGGAACTCGTGCGACCGATATGCACGAGCAGGCCTTCATCGCGCTGGGTTGCGACGTTCGCAACGCGCACGGCTACTTGATCGCCGAAAGCAAACATCGCCGTTTGCAGGGGGCCGACGTCGAGTTTCGGATGCCGTCGGTCGGCGCCACCAAGAACGCGTTGCTCGCTGCGGTGCTGGCGCAAGGAAGCACGACGCTGCGCAACGTCGCGATGGAACCCGAAGTCGGCGATCTCGCGAACTTCCTCAATGCGATGGGCGCTAAGATCAAGGGCATCGGCAACGACGTCATGACCCTCGAGGGCGTCAGCGAACTACGCGGCGTCGAATACGAAATCATTCCGGATCGGATCGTGACCGGTACGCTGCTGTTTGGCGGCGCGGCGACGCGCGGCGACGTCACGGTCACGAAATGCGAACCCGGGCATCTGCAATCGGTGCTGCTCAAGCTGCAAGAATGCGGCGTACGCGTGACGACCGGCGACGATTGGATCCGCGCGCGGGCCAGTGACGTAACCGGTGGCACCGATCTGCTGACGGCGCCGTTTCCGGGATTCCCGACCGATCTGCAGCCGCAGGCGGTGGGATTCTTGTGCACGTGCGCGGGCACGTCGGTGGTTGAAGAATCGATCTTCAACGCGCGCTTCTCGTACGTCAACGAATTGGCGCGTATGGGCGCCGACGTGAAAGTGTCGATGGAGAGCAACACGGCGATCGTCAAGGGCGGCCCGCTTTCGGGCGCGCCGGTCGAAGCGCCGGATATTCGTGCGGGTGCCGGCTTGGTGGTCGCAGGCTTGGCGGCGTCGGGCGAGACCGAAATCATCGGCTTGGAATACATCGATCGCGGGTACGAGCGGCTCGAAGAGCTGCTCTCCGAATTGGGCGGCCAAGTGCAGCGTTCCAGCGGCGTAACGCCGTTGGTCGAACCGGCCGGAATTTTCGAAACGAGCGCGTATCCACGCGTGGCGACGACATAACTATTCTTTTTTTAGGTAGGGACGGAGCGTTTTGGACATTGGGATCGATTTGGGCACCGCAAACGTGCTGGTGTTTGTCAGGGGAAAGGGCATCGTACTACGCGAGCCGTCGGTTGTCGCCAAAGATATCAATACCGGCAAGATAATAGCCGTCGGCGAAGAGGCGCGCCAAATGTTAGGGAAGACGCCCGGCCATATTCAAGCGATCCGCCCGTTGCGCGACGGCGTGATTGCAGATTTCGAAGTTACCGAGGCGATGCTTTCGTACTTCATCAAGAAAGTGATGAAAGACCGCTCGTTTTGGTCGACGCTGTTCAAGCCCAAACCCAACGTGGCGATCTGCGTACCCGCCGAAATCACGTCGGTCGAGGAGCGCGCGGTCAAGGACGCGGCTAAGCTCGCGGGGGCTCGCACGGTAGATATCGTGGAAGAACCGATGGCCGCCGCGATCGGCGCCGGCTTACCTATCGACGGCCCGTCGGGCAGCATGATCGTCGATATCGGCGGCGGCACCACCGACGTCGCGGTCATCTCGTTGGGCGGCGTCGTCGTCTCGCAGTCGCTTCGCGTTGCCGGTAACAAGCTCGACGATGCGATCGTGCGCTACATTCGCCGCGTCTACAATCTGATGATCGGCGAACGTACCTCCGAAGAGATCAAGATCAAACTCGGCAGCGCGTTCAAGCTCGAGCAAGAGTTGGCGATGGAGATTCGCGGTCGCGACCTCATCAACGGTTTGCCCAAGACCGTGAAAATCACCAGCGAAGAAATTCGCGAAGCGTTATCCGAACCGATCGGCGCGATCGTCGAAGCGGTCAAATCCGTGTTGGAAAAAACTCCGCCGGAGTTAGCGGCCGACATCATCGATCGCGGTATCATCCTGACCGGCGGCGGCGCGCTGCTGCGCGGCTTAGATAAGCTGCTCTCCGAAGTCACGGGCGTGCCCGCGATCGTTGCCGACGATCCGCTGTCGTGCGTGGCGATCGGGACCGGCTCGCGCATTCGCGTGTGAAAGTCGCCGAGGTTGTCGACGCGCGCGTCGCCTCGCTAGAGACGGTAATAGAAGCGGCCGCCCGCGTGGTTTTTGCGGGCGGCCTGCTCATTTTTCCGACCGACACCGTGTACGGCATCGGCTGCGATCCGATGGATTTGGATGCCGTCGATCGGATCTACGGCTCGAAACGACGCCCGGGCGTCAAACCGCTAACCTTGCACGTCGGCTCGGTCGCCGAATTTTTGGAACACGTCGGCAAGAACGCGCTGGCCGTTTTGGCAGCCAAGCGGCTTCTGCCCGGCGCGGTGACGCTGATTATCGAGCGGCCCTCGTTCGTGAGTCCGGAGGTCACTTCGGGCCTGGCGACCCTTGGATTCCGGGTGCCCGACGATCCGCTGACGCGAGCGATCCTAGAGCGCTGCGGCCCGTTGGCGACGACCAGCGCTAACCCCAGCGGGGAGGCGGCATATCGCGGGGGCGGCGGATGGGAGGGCTTGCCCGAGGCGGATCTGTTGATCGAAAACGGGCCGACGCGCCATCTGCTCGAATCCACCGTCATCGACCTGACCGGTCCCCAAGCGCGCGTGCTCCGCGAGGGCGTGGTCGGCATCGAAGAGTTGACCGAAAAGTTCGGACCGATCCTCCGCGCCGTCGCAAAGGACCGCAGCAGCAGCCAATGATTCGTATCGCTTTCGCTCTCATCGCCGTCGTCGCGCTTACCGGCGGGGTAGCCGCCGCAAAACCCGCGACGGCCACGCCCGCGCCGGCGCCCGCGGGGACGGAGGCGACCCTTGGGGTCTGGACCGTCCATATGACGGAGGTTGATTACAACAACCAGAGCAGCGGTTTCAGTACGCCCCAACACGTCCTCATGACCCGCAACGGCGGCGACATCAATGCCGACCGCGCGAGCGGCAACGCCAACGCGAAGGTCGTGACGCTTTACGGTCACGTGGTCGTTCACGACGTTCAGGGCGCGTTTAATTCCAGTGCCGGCAGCGTCGCCAAGAATAAGGGCCCGGCGACGCTCACGTGCGATCAACTGCGCGTCGACAGCAAAGCCAAAGTGTACGTCGCCACCGGGCACGTGCACTATACGCAAGACAGAACGATCGCCGACGCCGACGCCGGAACGCTCGACGACGCGGCGCACACGATGGATTTGACCGGCAACGTCAAGATCGTCGACGGTCTGCAATCGCTCAGCGGAGCGGACCGCGTGCATTACAACACGGTGACCGGCCAGATGCACGCCGAATCGGATCATCCCGGTGCGGTCATCTTGCAGTTCCCCGGCGGCAACGGGCCGGTGATCGCCACGCCGCGCCCGATTAGAATCAGGAATCCGCTAGGCAAGAAGGCGCCGCAACCGACGCCATCCCCGTGACGCTTTTCGACGCGGCGTTTGGCGACGACGCCAAAGCATCCGCGCCCCTGGCGGCGCGGATGCGCCCTCAGACGCTGGACGACTACGTCGGCCAGGAGCAGATCGTGGGCGAGGGTCGCGCGCTGCGCCGCGCGATCGAGAGCGACACCGTTCCGTCGTTGATCTTGTGGGGGCCGCCCGGAACCGGCAAGACGACGCTGGCCGAAATCGTCGCGCGCACGACCGGTGCGCACTTCACGCAACTTTCGGCCGTGAGCGCCGGCGTCGCCGATCTTCGCAAGGTCGTCGCCGAAGCGCAGACGCGCAAACGCATGGGCCAGCGCAGCGTGCTGTTCGTCGACGAGATCCATCGTTTCAATAAAGCGCAGCAAGACGCGGTTCTCCCGTACGTCGAGGACGGCACGGTGACGCTGATCGGCGCGACCACGGAGAACCCGTCGTTCGAAGTGAACTCGGCGCTATTATCGCGTTCGCGCGTATTCGTATTGAGTGCCTTGTCCGACCAAGACGTCGGCCGGATCGTCGATCGTGCCTTGAACGATACCGAGCTCGGTATGGGGGCGCGGTCCATCGTCGTGGAAGCCGACGCACGCGAAGCCCTGATCGGGCTGGCCAATGGCGACGCGCGGACGGCGCTCAATACGTTGGAGTTTGCCGCGAGCGCGGCGGTCGAAGCCGACGGTAAACGCACGATCTCGCGCGCGCTCGTGTTCGACGCGATGCAGCGCCGCGCGGCCAACTACGATAAAGACGGCGACGGGCATTACGATACGATAAGCGCCTTCATCAAATCGATGCGCGCGAGCGATCCGGACGCGGCGATCTATTGGCTGGCGCGGATGATCGACGCCGGGGAAGATGCGCTGTTTATCGCGCGCCGGTTAGTGATCCTAGCCTCCGAAGACGTCGGCTTGGCGGATTCGCGCGGGCTGCAGGTTGCAATGGCCGCGCAGCAAGCGGTACATTTCATCGGCATGCCCGAGGGTTATTATCCGCTCGCGCACGCGACCTTGTTTTTGGCGCTCGCTCCCAAATCTAATAGCGTCGGCCGGGCCTATTCGGCCGCGACGAACGACGTGCAGGAGACCCGCAACGACGCGGTACCGCTGCATCTGCGGAACGCTCCTACCTCGCTCATGAAGGGCTTGGGCTACGGGCGCGACTACCATTACGCGCACGACGATTACGACGTCGTACAGTTCAATCTCCCCGAAAATCTACGCGGACGCGAATACTATCGTCCGGGCGATCGCGGCGCCGAAGCAAAGCTCGCGGAGTCGCTGAAAAAACGGCGGCCGCAGTGACCCCGGAGCGGATCTATCTCGACTATGCCGCGACGACGCCGTTAGCACCTGAGGTCTGCGCCGCGATGCTGGCCGTGTTGGAGAACGACGGATTCAACGCATCGTCGCTTCACGCCGAAGGTCGCCGCGCACGGGCGGTACTCGACGATGCCCGCGAGCGGGTGGCTGCGGCCTTAGGCGCGACGCGCAAGGAGATCGTCTTTACGTCGGGCGGCTCGGAGTCCGACACATTGGCGCTGATCGGCGTCGCGCGTGCGCGGCGCGGGCGCGGACGGCATATCGTGTCCACCACCATCGAGCACCACGCCGTTTTGCACGCGTTGGACGCGCTGCGCGACGACGGCTTCGAGGTAACCCTGCTGCCGGTCGACGCCGTCGGCCAAGTTGACGCGCGCGCCTTCGCCGCGGCGTTGCGCGAGGATACGATCTTAGCCAGCGTGATGTACGCGAACAACGAGATCGGTACCGTGCAACCCATCGAACGGCTGGCCGCCGCGGCGCGCGGGCGGGGCGTCGTCTTTCATACCGACGCGATTGCTGCGCCCGGATATTTGCCGCTGGCGGTAACCGCGCTCGGCGTCGATCTGCTGTCGCTCTCCGCGCATAAGTTCTACGGGCCGCCGGGGGTCGGCGTGCTCTACGTTCGGGAGGGGACGCCGCTCCAAGGGCAGATATTTGGCGGCCCGCAAGAATACGGGCGACGCGCCGGCACCGAAAACGTCGCGAGCATCGACGGGCTGGCGCTCGCCCTGGAGCGCGCCCGGGACGGCTGGGAAGCCCGCGCCGCGGCGGTGGCCGCCCTGCGCGACCGGCTCGAAGCAACGATCCTGGCCGTCGTTCCCGACGTGGTCGTCAACGGGAGGGAGGCCCGGCGGCTGCCTAACGTTCTCTCGGTCGCCTTTCTCGGGGTGAACGTCGAGCAATTGCTCGTCGCGCTCGACCTTGCCGGCGTCGCGGTCTCGGCGGGCAGTGCCTGTACGTCGGGTTCGCTGGAGCCCAGCCACGTGATCGAAGCGCTGGGCGCCCCCGAGCGAGCGCGACACACGCTTCGTTTTTCGCTGGGCAACGCGACTACGGCCGCACAGATCGATCGGGTCGGAGCGCTGGTCTCAAGCATCGTCGCCACGCTGCGCGACAACCTGCGGACTCCTGCGTATGAAACGGCCGCGGACGGGGAATAACACAACAGGCCCGGAAAGCGCCCGCCTGGAGGAACGATAGAGCGTGAATTTACCCTTGCAAGGATCGACCGTCCTCGATGTATGTGTCGGCCTCGGAGTCCTAATCGCCGGAATTGGAATTTTTATCGCGATGCGAGCGCTCGCAAAGACGCTCGCACGCGTTAACGTGACGCTCGACGAAGTCGATCGCCAACTCGACGGAATGGGCAAACCGCTGGGTCAAGTATTGGGGCACGTCGGCGGTATCGCCGATACGGCCGATCAAACGTTGGCGCGCTTGACCGGCGTCGTGGGGTCGCTCGAAAG
>DATKGB010000210.1:0-11823 GCA_035544315.1 Verrucomicrobiia bacterium | reverse complement strand
GCGCGATTCCCGGCCGGAGACTCGAGCCAGCAATTGCCTTGCCGACTGCGAACCGTTGCCTTGAAGCCGCTTGCGGAACGCCAAGAAGCGATCGCGCGTCTCTCTGAGTTGTCCACCTCCGTACAGTCTGCCGTTGCTCGTGGCGGCAACGACGTTTTCACCAAGATCGATCCCGAAAACGATCCGACTCTGCGAAACGGCAGGGTCGGGAACCTCCAGGACGACGTGCAGATACCACCGACCGCGTTTGCAGAGCAACTCGGCTTCGCGGACTCGTCCTCGGTCAAGATAGGCCTGCTGGAACCTCCCGATCCGCAGATGAACCCGTTCGCGGCCGGCCATCGTAAACAGCGACGCAACCGCACCGCACAGCCCAAAGGTTCGGGCGTCAACGTGGACCGAGGCATCCGAACGAAAACCGATTGTCTGCCACGGCCGGCCGTTGGCACGATGGGCCTTCAGGCTGCGCGCAACGGCAGCAATCGCATTGCACGCCATCTGCGAACCAAGGGCCGGGAAGCGCTCACGAACGGCGTAGTAGGCCAGGTGATGGAGTTTCACGCGGTTGCTGCATTTCTGCGCAAAGGCCAGTTCTGCAACAGCATTGCAAGCCGCGGCGAACGTCGCTTGCAAGCGGGCCATTTTTTCACTTTGCTCGTCCGTCGGGGCCAGCCGAATCGCAATCGTGCGCTTCATGCAACCCATACTACTTGCCGGGTGTGCCATACGCCTGGCCTCTTACAGGAGCGGCGCTTCCTCCCCGGCCTCAACGCCGAGGTCTCCGCGCTGACGATTAGATGAACAAAGGCATCGAGATCGCTCGCGGCAAGACCAAGATTCTCTACGAAGTGCCGGGTCAGCCGGACTTCTTGGTCGTGACACAAACCGACGCGATCTCGTCGGGCGACGGCGCGCGCCGCAGCGAGATTGCCGGTAAAGGGAGGCTCGCCGCACAGACCAACGCGCGCGTCTTTCGACTGCTCAATTTGTGCGGGCTGCCGACCCACTACGTGAACGGCGGCGAAGACGACGACGATAACGAAACGCTGGTGCGCCGTGCAAACATGATTCCGCTCGAAGTGGTCGTGCGCGGCGTGGCGGCCGGCTCGCTGGTCAAGCGCAATCCGGGGTTGCAGCGCGGCGCGCTCCTGGTTCCGCGCATGGTCGAGTATTTTTTTAAGGACGATGCGAATCACGACCCGCAGATTTCGCCGGACCAAATCATCGCGCGCGGGCTCGCCAATCCGGCTGAGGTCGCGGCGATCACCGAACTGGCACGCCTGACGTTTGAAATCTTGGCGCACGCGTTCCGCAAACGCGAAGTCCTGCTGGTCGATCTTAAGATCGAGTTCGGGCGTTTGGCCGGAGGCGAGAATAGCGGCCAGTTGGTTATCGCCGACGTCATCGACAACGATTCGTGGCGCATTTGGCCGCAGGGCCGCGAAGATCTGATGCTGGACAAACAGATCTTTCGCAACCTCGAGACCGTCGACGAGGCCGGATTGGCGCGGGTCAAAGCTGCCTACGAACAAGTCGCCGAGATGGTGATGTCGTTCCCGGTGATGCGTCCGGGAATGGTCGCGGTGTTCGCCGACGCTCCCGAAGAGCTCGAACGCGCGACCGCGGTAATCGTCCAGCTCGGGTCGTTCGGTCTACCGACCATCCGGCACGTCGCCAGTGCGACGCGAACGCCGGGATACGTTCTGCAACTGGTCACGCAGTTGGAAGCGACGTTCGCGCGATTACTGTTCGTCGCGGTAGGCGGCGACGATGCGTTGCGAGGTGCGTTGGAGTTCGCGTCGCCCGCGCCGGTCATCGATGGGCGCGGCGATCCGCAGACCGTCGCGTTGCGTTGCGCCAAGGTGTTGGGCGCCGAGGACACGGTGCTGTTTGGGCGCACGTTACTGGTTCAAGCCAATCTGCGTTCGGCGGTGTTGCAGGCCGACGCCGCCGCGCAGGGACACAACGTGCTCGCTCCCGGAACCAAGCTTGGCTAAGATCAACCTGCGGCCCGACGAGGTCGCGCGCATCGCGGACAGACTCGGGCGCGAGCCTTCAACGGTCGAACTTCACGCCTTCGACGCGCAGTGGAGCGAGCATTGCTCGTATAAATCGAGCCGTCACTTCTTAAAGAAGCTGCCGACCACCGGCGACGATGTCGTCGTGGGCGTCGGTCAGGATGCCGGGATCGTTCACCTCGGCGTCCACGCGGGCGAGCGGTACGGAATCGTCGTCGCCCACGAATCGCACAATCACCCGTCGCAGGTCGTCCCCTTCGAGGGGGCCGCTACCGGCGTCGGCGGGATCGTGCGCGATGTCTTATGCATGGGCGCCCAAGTCATCGGAATCGCCGATGCTCTGCGCTTCGGCAACGTGAGCGATCCGGCATCACACCAGCGCTCGGTGGCGTGCGGCGTGGTCGACGGCGTCGGCGCCTACGGCAACGCGATCGGCGTGCCCAACATTGCCGGCGACCTGTACTTTCATGCAGGCTTCGACGACAACTGCCTGGTCAACGTGATCGCGTTAGGGATCGTGAAAGAGCGTGACATCATCCACTCGCGGGCGCCGCAAGACTCGGCCGGCTGGGATATCGTGCTGGTCGGCAAAGCCACCGATCCCAGCGGTTTCGGCGGCGCATCGTTTTCGTCGGTGACCCTTGAGGCCGACGACGCGCAAGCGAACAAAGGCGCCGTGCAAGTTCCCGATCCGTTTCTCAAGAACGTGATCATGCGCGCGTCGTACCGAGTCTTTGACTACCTGCGCGAGCGAAACATCGTTGCGGGCTTTAAAGATTTGGGCGCGGGCGGCATCATGGGCTGCTCGGCGGAGATCTGCGCGGCCGGCGGGTTCGGCGCGATCCTCGATCTGGACGACGTGAACGTCGCGGTCGACGGGATGCCGCCCGAAGTCATCGCCGTGGGAGAAACCCAAGAGCGCTTGATGTGGGTGTTGCCGCCCGACGCAACTGCCGACGTCCTGCGCATCTACAACCAAGAGTTCACGCTGCCGGAGATCGCGTATAACGCTCGAGCGGTGGTGATCGGGGCAGTCGCCAACGATAAGCGCTACGTCTTGCGCCACGGCAACGACATCGTGATGGATGTCGATATCGATTTCCTGACGGGTTCGATCCGCGACGACTTGCCGTTCACGGCACGAGGTGGCGCCGGTGGTTCGACTTCGGCCCTTCGGGCCTACGCTCACCATGACATTGCGCGAGATGTCGGCTTTTCGATCGATGGAGAGCCGCACTACAAGTCGTACGATACGGCGGTTCGAGGGCGGACGGTGTTGGGGCGAGGGGTGGCGCTCGCGGGGGTATTGGCACCGATTCCGGGTTCCAAACTGGGCGTTGCGATTGCCGTTGCCGGAGATCCGTATGTCGGCGAGCGCGATGCGTACGCGGCTGGGGAATACGCCGTCCGCGAAGCGGTTCGACGGGTTATCTCCGTCGGCGCGCGTCCGATCGCGCTGACCGATTGTTTGAATTTCGGCAACCCGAACGATCCCGATCAACTCGGCGACTTGGTCGCGGCGATCGACGGTCTGGCTGCCGCGGCAACCGAACTGGGGCTGCCGTTCGTCTCGGGAAACGTCAGCCTGTACAATGCGGCGGGTTCGGGCGCGATCCCGGCGTCACCGATCGTCGCGTGTATCGGCGTAATCGACGATCTCTCCGACGTGATCGTGCCGGCGGCTTCGTGAGCGCGCGGGTTGCGGTCCTGATCTTTCCGGGGACCAATTCCGAAGACGAGACGCTGCGGCTCTTGCGCGACGTCGGTGTCGATGCGGAGTTGGTGCACTGGAGTCGCGGCGAGAGCTTGCCCGGATACGACGCCTACGTGCTTCCGGGCGGCTTTGCATATGAGGATCGCATTCGGGCCGGTGCGATCCCGGCCCACGATCGCATGATGGATCACGTGATTGTGGGTGCCCAACGGGGCAAACTCGTCTTGGGCATTTGCAACGGCGCGCAGATTTTGCTCGAGGCGGGCTTGGTTCCGGGAATCGGACCGGTACGCAAACCGACCGCGGCATTCACCCACAACGCGCAGCGGCATTTTGTGTGCGAGCACGTGCGCGTGAAGCTCGCGATCGATCCGGCGCGCAGCCCATTCACCGCGGCGTTGCCCAACGAGGCGCTGATTCCGGCCTGGGCGGCTCACGGGCAAGGACGGCTTGCAGCCGACGTCGATCATCTGCGCGAGATATCGGAAGGCGGTCACGTCGCGTTCGTATACGCCAACGCCGAC
The DNA here is from genome assembly GCA_035544315.1 of Verrucomicrobiia bacterium. Lineage (GTDB taxonomy): Bacteria > Vulcanimicrobiota > Vulcanimicrobiia > Vulcanimicrobiales > Vulcanimicrobiaceae > JALYSX01. The sequence continues at coordinate 7,567 of DATKGB010000210.1, read as the reverse complement.
GGGACGACGGACGGCGCAACGCCCAACGGATCGGCCTTGGACTGCGCGGGGCTGATCAATCGGGAAGGCAACGTGCTGGCGATCATGCCGCACCCCGAGCGCGATGCCTGGAATTTCAATCATCCCGCGACCCGCGAGGGCAGCGACATCCTGGCGCCGTCCGGCGGCGCCGCGCTGTTTGCAAGCATCGCCGCAGCGCTCGGCGTATAGGGGTGTTGATGCAGTCGATGAATGGGCCGCGCGTGGTTTCCATTGCGCTAAAAATCCCCGATAACCAAGCCTACACGGCGCTCGCGACGTTACGCCGCTTAGGCGTCGACGTCGAACGGGTCGAACGCGCGGAGATCGTGCGCCTGTATGCCGGCCAAGCTCCTTCGTTCAATCCCAACAAACACGTCGTCCGCGACGTTGTCGGCGGGGAACCGAGCCCCGGCCAGCTATGGATCGAGGAGATGGGCCAACCGGATCGGTACGTCGCGTGGAGCTTGTTTGACGCGGCCGGCGTTCCAGCAGCGCGAACGGTGCTCGAGTCCGCCGCGCACCAGCTTCTGTGCAATCCCGCTATTGAAAAGGCCCACTACGCACGATGAACGGTCAATATACGATCGCGACGCTCGGCTCGCATTCGGCGCTACAGATCCTCAAAGGCGCGCGCGACGAAGGATTCAAAACGCTCGCAATTGCCAATCGCGAAACCGAACGCCTGTACCGATCGTTTGCTTTTGTCGACGACGTGATCGCGTTGGACAACTATTCGCAGTTTCCCCAAACGTTAGGCGAGTTAGAGCGACGCAAGGCCATCGTCGTGCCGCACGGCTCGTTCGTGGCCTATCTTTCGCTTGAAGAACACAAGCGGATGACGATTCCGTATTTCGGGAACAAGGCCGTGCTGGATTGGGAGGCGAGCCGCGAACTGCAGCGCGAGTGGCTGACGCGCGCGAACATCAAGATGCCGCGCCAGTTCAAGAACCCCGAAGAAATCGACCGTCCGGTGATCGTAAAACTCTACGGCGCGAAGGGCGGCAAGGGCTACATGTTCATCCGCGACGCCGGCGCCTTCGCCGAACGCACCGCGCATCTCAACGAAGAGTACACGATTCAGGAATATATCATCGGCGTGCCGCTCTATATCCACTACTTTTACTCGCCGCTGGAAGATAAACTCGAGATCATGTCGATGGACCGGCGCTACGAAACCAATGTCGATTCGCTCGGACGGATCCCGGCGGCGGCGCAGGAAGGCATGGACGTCAGGCCCTCGTACGTGGTGGTGGGCAACCAACCCGTGAGCCTGCGCGAGTCGATGCTGGCCGAGTGCTACCGCATGGGCGAAGACGTGGTGCGGGTGAGCAAGGAGATCTGCGGACCAAAGGGATTGTTCGGAGCATTTTGCATCGAGACGATCATCACGCCGGACATACAATTTTACGTGATGGAGATTAGCGCGCGCATCGTTGCGGGTACGAACCTGTTTATCGACGGCTCGCCGTATTCGTACCTCAATTATTCCGAACCGATGTCGACCGGTCGGCGCATCGCCCGCGAAATTAAGAACGCCCTTCTGAGCAACAACCTTCGTTTAGTTTTGGATGATACGAGCGTCATATAGAAGGGTCGCGCAGGGCGTCGTGGCCGGGATCGCGTTCGTGCTCGTCGCGCAACCGGCGCGCGCGACCTTGCTCGCCGACCCGACCGCGCTGTATGCTCAAATGCAAAAAGCCTACGCCGCGGGCACGGCCGACGGCTGGCGATTGCGCGATCAATGGTACTATTACGGGTCGATCCTCAACGCGGGCCGCGCCTACTCGCTCCAGCATCCCGACGACCCGGCCTACGGGCAACTGGCGACGCTCACCGTCCAAATCGGCGCAGGCCTCAACTACGACCCGCTGACCAACCACGATGGCGCAGTCTGGTGGGTTCGCGAAGCGGCGGTCTACGTGCAAAAAAACGGCAGCAACGAAATGCTGGTATCGGATGCGAACCAACTCCTGTCACGCGTAAACGCCTACGACGATCCGGCCCAACTCGCGGCGTATGCCGACCAAGATGCCAGCGTAAACCTCAAGAACTATCGGCGCGACCCGGATGCGCTGTTATCGCAAGTCGAAGCCGATTGGCGCGGCTATCTGTTGACCGGCAGACGAGCTTGGGAGACGCTTGCATTCGCGCGTGCGGAGCAGCCAGGTTTTCCGCTCGCGAACCTGCCGACGACGTGGGGGCCCGCATTTCTGGCAGCGGCCAAGAGCGACGATACGAGGCTCTATGCGCGCGCGCAAGCGATTCCAGGGTTACGCGTGATCGCGTCGGTGACGGCGATACCGCACGATCTGTATATGTCGACGCTCGCGCCGGCCGACGAATACTTCGGCCCGCTCGGCATGTCGATCATCGGCATCCAGAACCAAATGAAGCATATCAACTACATGCTCGACTATAGGTACGGAAACCGCGAGGCCGGCGACGCACTGCAAGTGACCACCGCGCTCGACGACTTGCACAAGGTCTATCCGCGCGATCGCGACCTGCCGCAGATGCTGCTGGAGTGTTATACCATGCTCGGCCGCATGGATGCGCCCGAAGTTCGAGATGCGGCCGCACATTTGAAAGCCATCCTGATCGTCGAATACCAGGACACCGCGCAAGCCCGCCAGCTAAGGCAGTAAAACTAGCCCGACCCGAGACGATTTACAACGCCGCGAACGACTCCTCGGCGGCTTTTAAGAATTCGCGGACGTCGCTAGCGTCGAAGATGAAGGGGGGCTGGATGCGCAGCACGTTGCCCCATTTGCCGCCTTTGCCGATAAGAACTTTGCGCTTGCGCATCTCTTCGAGCATTTTGGTGGCCGCGTCGGGAGCGACTTCCTTGGTTTGGCGATCCTTGACCAACTCGACGCCGATCATCAGGCCCTTGCCGCGCACTTCGCCGACGATCGGGAAACGTTTCTGCATCTCGCGCAAACCGTCGAGCATCGCGTTGCCTTGCTTTTTGCAATTGGCGATCAGGTCGCGCTTTTCGATTTGTTCGATCGTGACTTTGGCGCCGCGCGTGGAGACGGGATTGCCGCCGAACGTATTGATGTGCGGACCTTTGAACGCATCGGCGAGTTCGGGCCGCGTGATCGTGATGCCGATCGGCAGACCGCTGCCTAAGCCCTTGGCCGAGGTGATCATGTCGGGAACGACGCCGTAGGACGAGGGCATTCCGAAGAAGCCGTCGCCCAGGCGGCCCCAGCCGGCTTGCACTTCGTCGGCGATCAAGAGCGTGCCGTACGGTGCGAGCGTTTCTTTGAGGACTTTGAAATACTCGTCGGGCGGGGTGACGATGCCGCCGACGCCGCTGATGGTCTCGGCGATCATCGCGGCCGGTGCGCCGTTGGTTTGCGTTTCGATGACGTTTTTAGCGGCTTTGGCGCAGGCGATTTCGCAGGTCGGATATTGGAGGTTCAATGGGCAGCGATAGCAGTACGGCGTTGGCGCGAAGGCCACGTGGGGCATCTGCGGACCGAAGTTGCGCCACTGGCTTTGACCCGCGAGCGCAACGGTGAAGAGCGAGCGGCCATGGTAAGCGTGCTCGAGCGCGATAAAGTCGCTGCTGCCTTTGAACGTACGCGCACAGAGTGCGGCGGTTTCATTGGCTTCGGTGCCGGAGTTTGAGAAGAATGACTTGGTCATGCCGTCGGGCGCGATCTCGGCGATCTTCTCGGCCAGATCCAGCATCGGCTCGTTGAGGTAGAGCGTCGAGATATGGATCAGTTTTCTGGCTTGATCGGCGACGGCTTGGGCTACTTCGGTGTCGCCGTAGCCCAGCGTATTGGTGCAAATTCCGGCAAAGCCGTCGAGATACTCGTTCCCCTGGTCGTCGCGCAGCCGCGACCCCTCGCCATCGACGATCGTCAGCGGCTCGGCGTAGTAGGTCTGCTGGGCCGCAAACAAATGCTTCTTGGCGCGATCGGCATTGGTGGTCTTCCCGAGTAACTTCATCGTAGGCACATCCTCTGAGAACGAATGGCAAGTCCGGTGTCACCCCTGAGCTGGAGTGTCACCCTGAGCCTGTCGAAGGGCGACTATATGTATTTTGCCACTGATGGGGTAAATTCCGGCTAATCCTGCAGTCGGACGGTGCTGCAGCAGCGCGTGACCCGCTGTCGCCGCTTCCCGTATCCTCGTGGATAACGTACGTTCCCAGCAGCAACGCCGGATCGCTTGCCCAGACCGCGGGCGCTATCGCGAGCGCCGGCTTTAGCCTTTAAAAATGGTCGCGGAATGCCAATCGAGATACTCACTCGCGGGTTTTGCCTCGCTCGATAACGTCTCGCGAATAGGCGTTCCTTCGTAGGCATAATAATCGCGGCCATTTTCAAATTCATCGCGGATCGCTCTACTCACGCGGAACTTTCGATCCGGTGTCACCGTTACGTAGCCTTGATCGAAAAGCTTGTGAATGTCGGATCGAAGTAGGAGCCCGTTTTGAAGCGCGTGTTCTTTCACAATTGAAAAAGGCTTGATGTGTGCAGCTTCGAGTGCCGGACGAGTCCGTTCACCCGTTACAGCACAGCGAGTCGAATACTGCTTTTCGAGCTCGATTCTGAACGTTGCTTGACCGAGTCGCGGAACAACCAGCACCGGTTTGGCGCCGCCGCCTCGTATTAGTGGCAAAATTGGTTGTGCTTCCTGAAAATGAGCGACGGCGGCGGTCCAAAGGCGCGCACCCTCGAGGCTTCTCACATCGTAGGGTTTCGTTGGCCCATACATTCTTTCGAATCCGCGATAGTCGATAGGGTCGTTAAAGTATTGGGGCGAGGAGAGGACGGCGCATCCGATGTCGCCCACCTGCCCCTCAGAAACACCCTTAAGCGACGCGATTTTTCTTCGAAATACTTCTAGATCCGCAAAGCCGTTGGCGGGTCCGAAAATATCCCAGGCAAGGCCGACCGGCATCACGTTAAACGCCGATAGTGTCCCACAGCCCCAGATCTCATTCGTTCCGCGAATCAGGAACAGGCAACGCGTTCCCTTGACCTCGGTTAGCGTTTTGACGCCTGGGCGCCAGAAGTTTATTTCCTCCAGTTCGGTGCGAGTGCGGAGAAAGCGAAACCATTGCGCGTCTGTCGACCAGACGACAAACCGGTAGTACTGCTCGGTCGTTATCGGTTCGGTCACGCGATATGGATCCATTTTGACCACAAGTCGTTTCGATTGGGTAGCTGATCTAAACCGCGAATCCCCATGTGAGCCTCCTGTTCAGACCTCCACTGGATGTTCCATTGGGTTCTTGATTCTTGATGGGACACACGGTTGGCCTGGCACGGAGTAAAAAACTCGCAGCGGCCCGGGCGCTACGTCCCATTTACAACCAACAACAACGGGACTCGTCGCTTGGCGACCAAGGGGTCGAGGCGGTATACTCAACCGACTGGAAAGCGGTCTAATTGTATCGCATGACCTCGGTCGGCGCTTGTTTCGTCTTCGAGAAACCGGTGTCAACACCGGCGAAAGTCTTAAGGAGCATATGAATTGAAGATCATTGAAATCCATTTCCATCTAAATGGTCTGGAGTATATCCATTATCAGAAGATAAACCTGTGGAATGAAGTCCAAACCGTCATTGCTACCGCCGACGCGAGGACTTGTTTGAAGAAGCTTCCGAAAGCTACACAAGGGCTGGGAGACGTGCAATACTCAGCCAGGAAATTAAACGCCGCAATGAATGTGAAGTTTGCGTCTCGTGAGTGGTCGGAGCCACGAATTGCCCATTGCGGTGCGGAAGATTCAAAGGCAATGAAGCAGGATGCATGCGACCGACCGAAGGCATATATCAAGGATCGCTCGGCGGTTGACGTGCAGTTCGGCGCGCAAGTGCTCGTGGGCTGCGAGCTTTTTGCGAAGCATCTGTCCTTCTTTGTGGCCGACGTTATCGACCTAGGCATCGCGATACTTCCGATAAAAGCGCTGCAGGACCTCATCTCCTCGGGCGGCGTTTACTACGAGGGTGAAGTGCGTAGTCTCATTCGCGAGGGGCGGGGACTTCCCGCCGTGCCGTTGATTTTGATAGGCGTCGCCCCGTGACCGATTGGATCAGTTTGGCGATGCGATCGAGCGACGATTAGACCGACGTCGACCGAGCGGTGATGGCGTCGTATTCAGGCTGGCTGATTGCGCTTGACGTGCCGCGCATGAAGAGCGTGTAGGTAATCAAGCCGCCGAGCAAACTGAAAAGCCAGCCGCCGGTCCACAAGAAACTGAGCGGCGCAACGAAGTGCCCGACGAGCGCGATGATCCATCCGATATTGAGGGCGACGACGGCCCATCCGTTGAGCCCGTCGGCGTATCCATAGACACTATTCGGACTGTAGAGTGCGGCGAGGTTGAGACGGCATTTGCGGACGAACCAATAGTCGGCGATCGCGATGCCGTCGAAGGCGCCTAGGAGCGCGCCGTAGGCGCCGAGCCAATCGAAGATGTAGGTGTGCGGCGAGCTGAGTTCTTTCCAGGGCTGGGTTGCCAGCGCTAGGATTCCGGTGAGAATCGCGCCGATCGAGAAGGTGATCCGCGAGGGCCATAAATTTTCGAATGCACGGGCCGGTGCCACGACGTTCGCGCCGACATTGATCGTCACCGAGGAGAGGATCACGACGATGCCGCCGATGACTACGACCGCCGGCGGAAATTTTACGATGAGATCGACGGGGTTCCAGAGTGGCGTTCCAAAGAGGGCAACGGTTGCCGACGTGACGACGATGCCGACGAAGGAGAAGAGCGCCATCGTTAGCGGCATCGCCCAGATCTGCCCAAGGATTTGCGCTCGCTGGCTGGTGGCGTACCGCGTGTAATCGGGAATGTTCAGTGCCATCGTCGCCCAGAACGCGATCACGCCGATCATCGAGCCGAAGAAGTTGAGCCAGAACATCGATCCGTGCAGTTTTCCAGGCATGGCGAGAATCGGGCCGAGGCCGCCCTCGCTGCGTAGCGCCCACACGAGCAATGCGATTGCCGCGACGGTGAGCGTCGGGGCAGCGATCTGCGCGAGTCGACCGATGGCTTGCGGGCCGCGCATCGCGATGGCAACGTTGATTACCCAGAATACCGCAAACGCTATCCCGACGGCCCCGTCGTGATTGCCCGCATCGAATCCCCTCCACGCCGGCAAGATCGCGTCGAGAATTGCGGAGAGGGCTTGGCCGCCGAACCAGGAGTTGATGCCGAACCAGCCGGCCGCAATCAGCGCCCGCGCCAGCGCGGGAATGTGCGCGCCACGCGTTCCAAACCACAAGCGTGCGAAGACGGGATAGGGGATACCGAATTTCGTTCCGGCGTGAGAGACCAACAGAATCGCAGTCATCACGACCGCGCTGCCACTGAAGATCGTCAGGACGGCTTCCCACCAGTTCATCCCGAGCGCGATCATGCTCGCTGCCAGGGAGTAGGTCGGCAAGCAGATGCACATCCCGATCCAGAGCGATGAGAATTTCATCGCCGGCCAGGAGTGTTCGGGCAACGTGCATGGACGGAGATCCTCGTTCCACATCGAGGGATGCTGCGCGGCAGCCGCCGCGGCAGCCGGCGT
>DATKGB010000209.1:0-2557 GCA_035544315.1 Verrucomicrobiia bacterium | reverse complement strand
GGGGGAGCGTGCTCACCGGCGTCGCGTCAGCGACTAAGGCCGGCCCCGCCATCACGATCTCGTTCGTCGTCGCCGGCGTCGTCAGCGCGCTCGCCGCGCTCTGCTATGCCGAAGTCTCGAGCAAAATCCCGATCTCGGGGAGCGCCTACTCCTATACGTACGCGACGCTCGGCGAACTCATAGCCTGGATCATCGGCTGGGATCTGATACTCGAATATGCGCTGGGCGCGGCGACCGTCAGCATCGGATGGGCCGGATATTTTACGAACATTCTCTCCCAGTTCGGCATTCCGATTCCGGCCCAGTGGACGAACGGGCCGCACTGGCACCTCGCGGGTCAAGCCGGTATATCGGGATATGCAAATCTTCCCGCTGCCGGCATTATCCTGGTCATTACCGCGTTGCTCGCACGTGGTACGCGCGAATCGGGCGCGGTCAACGGCGCGATCGTCGTGCTCAAACTACTGATCGTGCTCTTCTTTATCGTCATCGGTATCGGCCACGTCAACTTTGCAAACTTCCATCTGCCTGCGGGCGGTCTGGCGATGGCCGGCGGCTATTTCCCGTTCGGTTGGACGGGCATGTTAGGCGGCGCCGCATTCATCTTCTTCGCCTACATCGGTTTCGACGCGGTCTCGACAACGGCCGAGGAAGCCAAGAATCCTGGCAAGGATCTGCCGTTCGGCATCATTGTGAGCCTGGCGGTCTGTACGATCCTCTACATCATCGTCGTCGCGATCCTCAACGGCATGGTCCCGTTCTACAAACTCAATGTTGCGTACCCCGTGGCATACGCTATGAATTATGTGGGATTGGGTTGGGCTGGAGTAATTATCTCGTTCGGCGCAATCGCGGGCCTTACCACCGTCCTTCTGGTAATGATGTTTGGCCAGAGCCGCGTGTGGTACGCGATGTCGCGCGACGGCCTCGTTCCCCCCGCTTTCGCGAAGATTCATCCGACCTGGCGCACACCGGTCTACTCGACGGTTTTCTTCGGGATCTGCATAGCTGCGATTGCAGCGTTCACGCCGATTAACATCGTCGGTTCGCTGACAAACATGGGCACGCTCTTTGCGTTCATTCTGGTGTCGATCGCGGTGCCCATCTTGCGCAAACGCCACCCCGACCTGAAGGCAGCGTTTAACGTACCGCTCGGACCATACATCGTGCCGATTCTCGCCGCCGTAACCGCAATCGGTCTGATCTACTACTTACGCGTAGGCAACCCCGTCGTTTGGGGATTCTTCCCGATCGTGTGGTTCTGGTTCCTCATTTGGATGGTGGTCGGCCTCGTCTTCTACTTATGCTACGGACGCCACAAGAGCACCGTTGCCCTTGAAGAAGCAGCAGCCCTCGCGTTGGAACAGCCGCGCGTTAACTAATCCGCAAGAACTCCGCGCACACGGAAACGGGCCGCTCGATATCGGGCGGCTCGTTTCAATTCAGCGCGTGGCGGCAGTGTTGATTTGGGCGACGATGGAGTCGCGGTCTTGGTCGGGATCGAGCTCCACGATGAGCTTCTTGTAGCGTTCGTTCTGGGTTGCGATCTCAATACAGTTCGTACCGTTACCGAAATCGCAAAAGATGATGCCGTCGCCGGTGAAATAGGTGCCGGCAATCTTCACTCCCGGCGCGTTCGTGCCGATCAACTTGTTCCAGACGAAATGCCAGCCGTTTTCGGTCACCACCTCCGCACCGGTGACGTGCGCCAGCGGAATGTGAAATGACCCATGCATCGACCAAAACTTATCTGCCGGAGAAAGCGCGATGGTCAACGTGCCGTCCGAGATATCTACCTTTGCGATAAACGTTTCTACTTTCGAAACGGATGGAAGTTACGTCGCCTTTGCCTGCGCCGGAGTTTTCCGAGGTCGACCGCCCTTTTTGCCGTTCGCTCGCGCCGCCTTTGCCTTCGCCGGCGATTTGGTGGAACCGGCGCGGCGCGCCAACTCCGACATCCACCGCTTGCCGCCGTAGACGCCATGCAGGAGACCCAGCACGATGAACTCGACGTCGGCATCTACCCACCCGATGATCGTGCCCTCCGATAGGATTTCAACGTTATCGAGAATCGTCGCTGAGAGATTTTCAAGCCCTTGCAACAATCGCCGAGGGACGGTTAGACCGGCGCCGTTGTTCAACTCAATCGAGATTTTATCGCTCGCACGATCGTAGCTGACCGAAACCGCTAGCGGTTCGGTCGCGAGTTGCTCTGCTCGGCGTCGGCGGGCCGCATCAATCTGCGCGTCGGTCGGCTCTAAGTATGCTTGGTTTCTCATGAATGGTACGTTTCCCAAAGTCTCAGGAGCAATTCTCGATTCTCGTGAACGATGCGCGATACGGCACGCACCTCGCTATTGGAAAGCCTCGCGTCTGCACGTCGAATATCGATGTCCTGATTTAGCAGGAGGGTCACTTCGCGCCCGTGACCGCTCCCCAAACGCGCATGCACATGCGGCGGGGGATGATCGCCGGGAATAATGATGAGACACCAGCCTTTGACTCGAATCGTTGGCATTTTTAGCATAACCCAAGGCGTTGGGTTTTGTCAACCCCC
>DATKGB010000208.1:0-7047 GCA_035544315.1 Verrucomicrobiia bacterium | reverse complement strand
GGGGGAGGGAAGCGCGCGGGCGATCGCCGAAGGCAAGGCAATCCTCCCGCGCGACGCCGCGACCCTCAACAGCTTCGCCGACGAAGACCCACCCCGGCTTGCCCTCCGTCAGGATGGCAGTATTGCGAGAACCGCCGCTGCCCCGTTCCCAGCCGCGCTGTCGTCCATCGCCCGCGCCGCGATCGAACTGCTCGTCATCCGCGCAGGGGACCTTCGGATTTGCGAAGCCGCAGATTGCCGTCAACTGTTTCTCGACGATTCGCGCGGTCGCCGACGCCGCTGGTGCTCGATGACGCGCTGCGGCAACCGCGCCAAAGCCCTTGCGTTTCGCGAGCGGCACTTGCGCCGTCCGCATCGAACCGCCGCGACGTAATGGAATCGATTGCCTTTGAGATGCATCGTCGCCTCAGCGATTACCGCGAGGCGTACCGCGTCATGCAACCGCGCGGGCCATATTACGTGGCGGCCAGCATCCTCAGTTTGGTCATCTTCATCCTCATTGTCATCAACATCAGCGACGCGGCGCTGCCGGGCTACCTCGCTGCGACGGCGCTACTCTTAGCGTTGTATCTCGGCAACTACGGCTATTGCATTTACTTCAAGTTACCCGAGCGCGCGTTTAAGGCGCACGAGAAGCACGAACCGATTTCGTACACGTTCGGGGAAGAAGGTTTAGCGATGTCGACCGCGGTCGGCTCCTCGAGGACCTCGTGGAAAGCGTTCACCCGCTTCAACGAGACGGCCGAAACGTTCGTCATCGTCTATCCCAATACGCTGTTCTACGTCGTTCCCAAGCGCGACGTCCCGGCGGATCGGCTGGACGACCTGCGCTCGCTCCTAAAACGCAAATTCGCCCTGCAAACATCACGATCGTAGGCGGTTACTTAAACGTACTGGGCAGCGTCATCCCGAGGTTCTTGACCAAGAAGGCGTACATGTCGGCGTATTCGTCGATGTTCTGAGAAATCGACATGCCGTGGCCGTGGCCGGCTTTCGACTCGACGCGTAACAAGATCGGCGCATCGCCGGATTGCGCGTTCTGCATCGCGGCTGCGAATTTGAGCGAGTGCGCGGGGAAGACGCGATCGTCGTGATCGGCGGTAAGCACCAGCGTCGGCGGATACGCGACACCCGGCTTCACGTTGGCGTATGGTGAGTAGGCATACAAGGTCTTGAATTGTGAGGCGCTGCACGTCGAACAGCCGTATTCGGGAATCCACGCGTTGCCGATCGTGAACTTGTCGAAGCGTAGCATATCCATCACGCCGACGCCGGCCAAGACCGCACCGAAGAGATCGGGGCGTTGCGTTTCGGCCGCGCCCATAAGTAAGCCGCCGTTGGATTCGCCTTTGATCGCGAGTTTGGGTGTCGACGTGTATTTTTGGTCGATGAGGTATTGGGCGCCGGCGATAAAATCGTCGAAGACGCGCTGCTTGTTTTGACGCATACCGCCGCGGTGCCAAGCCTCGCCGTATTCCGACCCGCCGCGAATATTGGCGACGGCGTAGATACCGCCCATCTGCATCCAGGTTTCCAGAAACGTCGAGAAATACGGCGTCATCGGGATATCGAAGCCGCCGTAGCCATAGAGAATCGTCGGATGCGAACCGTCCAGCGCGATCCCTTTGCGGTACGAGATCATCATCGGTACCCGCGTGCCGTCTTTGCTCGCGTAGAAGATTTCCTTGGTCGTATAGTTCGACGCGTCGAAGTGAATCTTTGGGCGCAGATAGACGGTGCTGCGGCCGGTCGCGATGTTGTAGCTGAAAATCGTCGGCGGCGTGGTCCAACCCGAATACGAATAGTATACCGACGTATCGTGCGGCCAGCCGCTAAAGCCGCTAGCGTCGCCCAAGCCCGCCGGGAACGCGACGTCGCGAATGACCCGACCGCGGTAGTTCACCACGCGGACGGCCGAATGGGCGTCGGCCAGGTACGAAAGGAACATCCGGTGACCGGCAGTGCCGACGCTTTGCAGCGCGAAGCGGGCTTCCCGAACGATCGTGCGCGGGTGGTCTAGATGTTGCAAATCGACGGCGATCACGCGGCCGTTGGGCGCGTCGAGCGTCGTTTGAATATAAAACGTCGAGCCGATGTTATCGACGTACGAATAGATTGCATCGTTCTTCCAAAACAGTTCGTGCATCGCATGCTTGGGATCGCGCAAGTCAATGTATCCTAGGCGATTGTTGATCGAATCGCCGCCGGAAATCGACATGACGACGTAACGACCGTCCATCGTCGTGCTCGGCCCGAGGAACCAATCTTTGTGATCGGGGCGTGCGTAAAACAGCGTGTCGGCGGACTCGGGCGTGCCCAAGCGGTGCAGATAGGCTTTTTGGTTGTACAGTGCGCCCTTGTATGTCAGGCCGCTGGGAGGCGTCGGGTAGCGCTCGTAGAGGAAGCTCTTATTGTCAGTAAACCATGCCGCCGTCGAGAACTTGGCCCACACCAGGTTGTCGCTCAAGTCGCGATTGGTGGCCAAATCGCGAACGCGCCAGTTCTGCCAATCCGAACCGGCGGTCTGGGTCGCATACGCCATGTACCCGGCATTCCAGCTCACCGACGTGTCGGAGAGCGCTATGGTTCCATCTTTGGAAAACGTGTTGGGGTCGATTAAGACGTATGGCTTGCCGTGCGCGCCAACCATCGTATACAGCACGCTTTGATTCTGAAGGCCGCTATTGTGGGTGTAGAAATAGCGGTTCTTGTAGCGCGACGGGGCCGAGTAGCGGGCATAGTTCGCGATCGTACGCAGATGATTGGCGATCGTGTCGCGCGCGGGAATCGCGTCGAGATAGGACCGCGTAAGCTTCTGCTCGGCGGTTTCCCACGCGACGGTTTGCGGCGAATCGATGTTCTCGAGCCAGCGATACGGGTCGGGTACGGTCGTGCCAAAGTAGTTGTCGGTCACGTCGCCACGCGGCGCGGCCGGATAGGCAAACGCCCCGGCAGCGCGGACGATCGCGACGGTCGGCGCCGCGACGAGCGCCACGAACGCGGTAAGCGCAAGCAGCTTCTTCAAGGGTTACTCCGTTAGGGCCGTTGCGACGATACGTTCTTGCTCGACGGCATGAGCGCCGGGATAGCCCTCCGACGGGCTACCGCGGTACGGGCGACCGACGTACTCGATGTCGAGTCTGTTGTCGCGATGTTCGATTAAGCGGCGACGGACGTAAGCGCGCGCGCCCATGTTCTTAGGCTCTTCCTGAACCCAAATCAGCTTCTTGGCACTTGGATAGGTCGAGATAACGTCGTTGATCTGCGCGAACGGCAGCGGCGAGAGCAACTCGATGCGCACGATCGCGGTCTTCTTCAACTCGGAGTATCGCTCGGCGCCCACCAGGTCGTGATAGATCTTGCCGGTGCACAGAATGATGCGCTCGACCGTAGCCTTGTCGATAATGTTCGGGTCGTCGATCACCGGCTGGAACGATCCGCCCGCCATATCGTCGAGGCTTCCCGACGCGGTCTCCAGGCGTAGCAGCGACTTGGGCGTCATCACGACCAGCGGGACCGGGTTGGGCGCGCCGGCCTGCATGCGCAATAGGTGATAGTAGTTGCCCGCGTGCGACGGGTAGGCGACCCGCAGGTTGCCCTCGGCGGTCAACTGCAAGAAGCGTTCGAGCCGCGCGCTGGAATGCTCGGGGCCCTGACCTTCGTAGCCATGCGGCAGCAGCAACGTCAAGCGCGACGTTTGCCCCCACTTGGCTTGACCCGCAGCGATGAACTGATCGATCACGATCTGCGCGCCGTTGACGAAGTCGCCGAATTGCGCTTCCCACAGCACCAATGCATTGGGGATCGCCGCCGCGTAACCGTATTCAAAACCCAGGCACGCGTATTCAGAGAGCGGGCTGTTGCGAATCTCGAACGATGCCTTGGCGCCGGAAATATGCTGCAGCGGCGTCCATAACGCGTTGGTATTGGGGTCGTGCAATACCGCATGACGGTGGCTGAACGTGCCGCGTTGCGTGTCTTGACCGGTCAAGCGAATCGGCACCCCCGCGGTCAACAGCGATGCGAACGCCAGGGCTTCGGCCATGCCCCAATCGACCAAGCCCTTTTGCGCGATCGTCGCGCGACGGCGCTCGAACTGCGTTTGTAGCTTCTTGCTGTACCCGAAATCTTGCGGAACCGCAACGACCTGCTCGGAGAATTGCAGCAATTGCGCCTTGTCGACGGCCGGAAGTGCGGTTCCCGGTAGCGGCGTGGCTTGCGCGAGTTTGACGACCTGGCCCACTTGCTGCTCGCCTTTGACCGTCTTGTAGGATTCTTGTAAGCGCGTCGTCGCTTGCGCGACCATCTCGTTGGCCTGACCTGCAGTGACTAACCCCTGCGCGATTAACTTGTTGGCAAATAGTTCGCGCACGGTCGGATGCGATTTGATCTTGTCGTACATCGTCGGTTGGGTGTACGCCGGTTCGTCCTGCTCGTTGTGACCGAAGCGACGATAGCCGATCACGTCGATAATCGCGTCGCGGCCGAAGGTGCGGCGGAAGTCCATCGCCAGATGAACCGATGCAATGCAGGCATCCACATCGTCGGCGTTGACGTGCACGATCGGCACGTCGAAGCCTTTAGCGATATCCGAAGAATAGCGGGTCGAGCGGCTATCGCTCGCGTCGGTCGTGAAACCGATCTGATTGTTTGCGATAACGTGCAACGTTCCGCCGGTGGAGTAGCCGGGCAGCGATTGCAAATTGAAAACCTCGGAGATAATGCCCTGGCCGCTAAACGCTCCGTCGCCATGAATGAGAATCGGCGCGGCCTTGTTGACGTCTTGGGTCGGAATCGCGACCGCGTGATCGGTCTGCAACGCACGCGCGCGACCTTCGACCACCGGATCGACCGCTTCGAGATGGCTTGGATTGTGCGCCAGCGTCACCGCAATGTGCTTGCCGCCATCAAAAGTGTAGGTTCCCGTCGCGCCGGCATGATATTTCACGTCGCCGGTCACGTCGTCGCCCCCGGCTTCACCGCGCCGATGCGCGGCCTCAAACTCTTCGAGAATTTCTTCGTACGGCGCGTTGACCACGTGCGCGATCACGTTGAGCCGTCCGCGATGCGCCATGCCGATCACCGCGTTGGGCACGCCTTGCGCGACGAGCATCTCGAGCATCTCTTCGAGCATCGGAACCATCACGTCCAACCCCTCGCCCGAGAACGTCTTCTGCCCCAAAAACGTCTTGCGCAAGAAGCGTTCGAGCGCTTCAACGCGCGTCAATCGCCTAAGAAACTCAACCTGCCGCTGGGGCGATAAGGCGACCTTGTGACGACCCGCTTCGATATGGTCGCGCAGCCATTCGCGCTGCTGCGTGTTGGAGATATGCTCGACCTCGTAGGCGATCGTCGACGCGTACGTCTCTTTGAGGCGCGGCAGCACGTCGGCCAGTGTCGTGCCCGGCACTTTGACGCGCAGCACCGATGCGGGAATCGCGCTGAGCAGCGCGGGCGTCAGGCCCCAACTCGCGGGCTCGAGCGATGGATCTCCGGGCGGTCGCGAGCCGAGCGGATCGAGGCTCGCCGCCAAGTGACCGTGCGTGCGATACGCAGCAACGATCGCCATTCCCGCAGCAACCGCGCGCAGCATTTCATCTGAAGGCGCCGGGCCCGCACCCGTCGTTGCCGCAGATGCGGCCGTCGCCGCTTGCGGCGTAGCCGCCGCCTCCAGGCCAAACGAGGCGAAGATCGCTTCGAAGAAACCGTCCTTGCCGTGCAGCAAGTCGTCGACGCGACGCAAGTACTCGCCGGATTGCGCGCCCTGGATCACGCGATGGTCGTACGTGTTGGTCATCTGCATGATCTTTGAAACGCCCAGCGAGCGCAGCGTCTGTTCGTTGGCGGCCGCAAAACCCGGCGGATACCCCAGCGCGCCGACCGCGATAATCGCACCTTGCCCGGCCGTCAGACGCGGCACCGACGCGACCGTGCCGATCCCGCCCGGGTTGGTCAGCGTGAACGACGCGCCTTGCAGATCGTCGGCGGTCAACTTGTTATCGCGCGCTTTGGCGATCAGCTCTTCGTACTCCGTGCGGAACTGTTGGAAATCCATCGTGTCGGCGTTGCGAATCACCGGAACCATCAAGAAGCGCGACCCGTCTTTGCGTTCGGTATCGACCGCGATGCCCAAATGCACGCCGGCCTCGACGCGAACCGGTTGACCGTTATCGCGCGCGAACGAGTTGGTGATGAACGGCAGCTCGTGCGCGGCGCGCGCAAGTGCAAACGCGATGAGATGAGTGAACGAGATTTTTTCGTTGCGGCTCGCGGCCTTGAGCGCGGCGTTGAGTTCTTTGCGTCGCGCGTCGAGCACGTCGACGGTCAACGTTCGGAACGACGTCGCCGTGGGGATCGTCAACGATTGCTCCATGTACGCAGCCAACGCGGCGGCCGGTCCGCGCAACGGCGTCAGCTTCGCATCGCTAGGCGGTGGTGGCCCGGCGGGAGCGGCGCTTGCCGAAACGCGCTTTGCGCGGCTCGCTTGCGCGATAACGTCGTCGCGCAGAATCAATCCGTCTGGTCCGCTCCCACGCACCAACGCGAGATCGAGATCGTTCTTGCGCGCGTACCGCTGCGCTTGCGGCGACGCCGGCGCATCGCCACGCTTAGGCGCCGATGTGATAGGTTGAGTGTCACCGTGAGCCGACGTCCTAAGCTTGTCGAAGGGTTGTCGAAGGGACGCCGACGCGTTGGCATCGAGTTGCGCCAATTTCCCGCCGACGTCGATCGTGTCGCCTTCTTTGGCGGAAATTTGGGTGATCGTTCCGGCGCCGGGCGCAGGAACTTCGACGTCGACTTTGTCGGTGGTGACGTCGACGATCGTGTCGCCCGCGTTGACCGCATCGCCGACCTTGACACGGAATCCAACGATCGTCCCTTGAGTGACCGACTCGCCCATCTCGGGCAGGGTCACGTCGATGAGTTGCGGGGGACCGCTCGGTTTGGCGGGCTCGGCCGCCGCTGCGGGGGTCGCGGCGCCGTTGGCGGGGGTCGCGGCCCCGTTGGCGGAGGCGGCTTTGCTGGTGTCGATCTCGCCCCTCCTCT
>DATKGB010000207.1:0-5923 GCA_035544315.1 Verrucomicrobiia bacterium | reverse complement strand
GCCGACATCAAGCATCTCCTTTCCATTCACGTCGCTTTCGGAAACCCAATTGACGGAAAAGGCGCGACGACCCTCAAGGGGATCGGTCGGCCTCTCATGGAGAATGTTCCTCAATCTTCTCCTGCGCGTAGGCGGTTCAGTGGCATAGCGTTCTTACGTATCTCGGTGGCTTGCACTCTTCGGCGTCGCTACGCCGACGTCCTGTACTCGAATCGCCGCCTGCTGGCTGTCGTAGTTGCAGATCGCGCAGCGCAGCGCGTAGAGCATCTGAACTTGAGGAGACAATTTACGCAGCTGGTAACTGTGAGGGTTGAGTAATCAAACGGCGCGTGTAATAGGACCGAGTGGAAAGGCTCAACGCTGCTCCCGTCCTTCCTCAAAAAGCAAGTAGGCGGAGTGTCCCGGGCCAAGATTCGGAATCCGGCGGAAAGCCGCGTTTTTGCCGAAGACTTCCCGCGCCGCTACAGTCTCTCCGGGATGGACGGGATGCACGAACTCGTCGAACGCAATGACCGCACCGCGCGCGAAATACGGCAGCAGCTGCGTGGCACAGGCTTTGGTCGGCTCGTAGATATCAAAGTCGAAGTACGCGAAGGCGACGACGGTCTCAGGGTGAGCGCTCAAGTACTCGGCAAGCTTCTCCGGCGCGTCCCCCTTGTGCAGTTCAAACCGGTCCAGGTGCGAGTAGGTGCCGAGATGACGTTTGGTGGCGAGCACCTGAGCTAGGTGTTTTTCATACGACTCGGTTACGGTATAGGCGCCCGTCTTTACCTCTTCGCCGGAGCCGTCCTTTGCGGAAACCGATGGCCAGCCCGAAAACGTGTCGAATCCGAGGATGCGCCGAGTATGGTTCATCGGTTCGTACATCTGCGCGAGTGCTTGCAACGTGCAGAGATCTCGTCCCCAGCGAACGCCAAAGAGCATGATTGAGCCGGGGATGTCCAAGATTTTTTGGTACAGCCTGTCAAAATGGATGAAGCGCCGTAGCGATGCCGGCGAAGCGTAAAGTGCAAACTGATCGATCAGCTCGCGCGCCGGAATCGGCGTCGACTCCAGCAATGCTTGCAATTGTTTTGCGGTATCGAGCTGCTCGGTGGACGACGGATAGGTGCCGACTCCGAAATTCTCGCTTCCACGCGCCATCGAATTCCTCTTTCTTGACCGCTCAACAGCTGAACGTATTCTATCAGCGCCATCGAGCGAAGCAACGCAAATGCAACGGGCCGACCGTCGAAGAGCCGCGCGGGTCTTGCGGACTGAACGACCTTGCCACGACCTTGCCGCCCAAGATTGGGTACTCGGCGACAGGTAGCTTCGACGTCGTCTGAAGCTGATCCGCTTTCGTGGGCACTTTCCGTCTTACGGAGAAAGAGTCCACCATGCCGCAGGCGTGATACTTGGTGTCGGCGTGCCATCAATTGCGGGCTCGGGTTCGCGCCGGTAGTCCTCTGCCGGTAAGATAGCGCAAGACGCTGTCCGCAACGACATGCCGTCCCAAAGAAGTCATGTGCGCATCCGGCGTACCAAAGAGCTCAGATCGCTGGGCGGATTGCAAGAAAATCGGGAAGAGATCTGCCGTTCTGACGCCGGCAATTCGCAAATCGGCGCCCAGCGGCCGCATCGCATCGGCGGGTTTCCCGTAGAATTCGAATGCGGCGGGTTGAAGCATGACGAGTAGCGGCAAGTGGTAGTGGTCGAGTTGTTTTTTTAGATGCACGATATGGGCGACCGTGCGCGACTCCCACAGCTTGCGGTGTTGCGCGATTGTGTAGTAAGGCACAATCTTCACCGAGGCTGCGATCGCTTCAGGATCGACGACGAAAAGCACCTCATGAACTAGACTTGCCTCAGCAAGGGTCTCGATGTATTGTTCGCCGGCGTCGAGGCTTGCTCCCGGCATCATAATAGGCAGGACCCGCACGGGCGGCTTGCGGGCCGGTCGGCGCGCGTTTAGGGCCGATTCCATCTGGCCTTCGATCGAGTCGCCCCAGGACGTGTCCCACCAAACGTTCGAGTTGCCGACGTACGCGATCGAGAAATCCCGCGCATCCGCCGTTACCTCGGGCGGGAAAAGACCCTGGGCGGGATATAGCGGCTTGCGTAGCTCGAGGCCCTTGAGCCAGGCGATTTCGCCATCGCCCCCGGCAATCGCGATCTTTCCGCTCGGTGCCACGGCCATCGCCGTCGCCTTTCGGAAGACCGCCTGATTTCGCGCGACTACCCAACCGACGTCCATTTCTACGATCAGGTAGTGGACGACATCACTTCGCGAATCGGTGTACAGCACGGCCGTGCTATCGAGTGCGGCCAGCGCGAACGGGAATCCGAGCGGTTGCAGGCGTTCCAGATACCGCTCCTCATACGCGTCGTACGTTTTACCCGCTTCATACTTGAGCAGATAGCGAACGCCGTGGCCGTTTGAAAATGATAGGGCGATCAGACCGAGGTCGTCGCTGATAAAAAGTGTTTGCCCGCTGGTTCGCGTTCCGCCAATCGCCATGGCGTGCGGATTGTCGAGATTCAGCCGCAACGTGAACACCCTGCACGCCCGCGTAATCTTCCGAATCGTGTTGCCGTCGGCAACAAATAAGTTTCCGGCGATGTCTGTCGCCAGCGCCGTCGGGTTCGTGAACGTGGCATGAAGACACCGACCATTCGCGGCACCGCGCGCGCCCGTTCCTGCGAACGTCGCAACGCGCCCAGTTGACGTTACCACACGAATGACGCGATTTTGGGAATCCGCGACATACAGTTCGCCGCTCGCTCCCATCGCAAGTCCCGAGGGCGCGCGGAAGCGCGCGCGGCGCGAGGCCGTTCACATATCCCGATGCGCCCGTTGACGAGCCGGCGGCGACGGCGCGCTGGCCGTTTGGGTAGACGACGTCGATCTGATTTGCGTTTGGCAACGCAACGAACAGATCGCCACGCGCATCGAACACCATGCTCGTCGGCCGCAGTAGCGCCGTGCTCGACGCGGTGAGCGGTGGAACCGAGACCGCCGATGCAGACGCTAATGGCACAGTACAGGTCACTGCAATCAGAACCGCGATGAGCTTCGAACGGGTAGCTGTATTCAAGAAGAGGCCTCGCACGCACACGACGGATGTGGCATCTTTGGACGTTAGCCGCCGCCTCCCTGTTTGAAGAAATTTTAACGCTGCGCCGAGGCCCTGCAGCAGCACGTGGTTGGTTGATGTTCGTCTGGTGCCGCAGGGTAAACGCACAGAGGTTCCGCTCTCATCGGTGGTGTATATGTCGCTGGGTACGACGACTGAATACCATTACGTTGTCTTGGTGGCCTTACAGATTAAGCCCGAAACTGGAGGCTTGGCGAAGTGAAGCGTGCCGCTATTATACCGCTGGTGTTTTGCTTCCTCATCGCCGGCATGCACGCGGCGCGAGCCGACGATTTCCACGCGACACTCCAGACGATAGCCGGCAACGGGGGCATCGGTTTCGGCGATGCGACGGCGGACTCCGCGGCCTTCGTGTATCCTGCCGGAGTAACACGGGGTCCTGATGGAACGCTCTACGTCGCGGACGCCGGAGCTCAGCGCATCCGTGCTATTCGAAACGGGCGCATCACGACAATAGCAGGATCGGGCGACCTCGATGGAAACGGGCTTTGGGTTCGAGGCGGGTATCGGGATGGTCCCGCTCTGGAGGCGCAGTTCGACTCGCCCGGAGGAATAGCGGTCGACGCCTTGGGCCGGATCTTCGTGAGCGACAGCAACAATCATTGCATTCGCTTGATCGAAGGCGGACAAGTCTCGACCTACGCCGGCCAAGGGAGAGAATCGGGCGTTGCCGACGGTACTCGTCTACACGCGATGTTCAATACGCCGCTCGAACTTGCGCTTGGCCCGGACGGCTCGCTGTATGTTGCGGACTTCGGAAACGGTATCAGAAAAATCGATGCCGCCGGAAACGTGACCACGTTGTACCGATCAAAAACGGCTATGGGAGTCTCGATTAGCCCCGCCGCCGAGCATGCGATTTTCATCGCGCAGGGGACGGGACTCGTCTGGCTGATTCGAGGCAACACCTATGAGATCCCAAACAGTGAAAATCGGACCTCGGTTATTCGTACCGCGATGGACGTTGGGCATCCGTACATGATTGCGGCGCTCGATGACAATCACGCGGTTTACACCGATGCGTGGACCGGCGCAATCCGCTACGTCGAGGGATACGAATGGGGCGTACGCCCGATCGTCGGTGACGGGGGAGACGATGTCCTCAATGGTCAGGCGGGATTCCGCGACGGCCCGCTGTCTTCGGCACAGGTCTCCGATCCCGTGGGAATCGCAAACGGTGGACCCTCCGGAATTCTCATTGCCGATGCGGGCAACCGCCGCGTGCGTGTCATTCGTGGTTTGAAGATTCGCACCGCTTTCGAGCCGGGCAACGGCAGCCTTTTCCCGTCCACCGATCCGCCTGGCGGCGCGCTGCGGATCGGAGTTATCGGCAATTCCTTCGTCTGGACCAATGCCATCTGGGACGATTCTTTCGAGCGAGCGCTGGAGGACGATCTTCAAGGTCGTTTAGGCCGTCGCGTTTGGGTTGAAGGAATTCGGATGCCGGCGGTTTCGGTGCACGCGACGCTGGATTATCTGGACAACGTGGCGGCGACGACGAAGCGCTATGATGTGGTCGTGTTGTTGACGAATCAATATTTTTTCACCCAGGAAGGGAACCGGTGGGAAACGTTACTGCAAAGTAGGCTTCCATCGACTGCACAACTCCTCCGTAAAGCCGGCATTCGGTTTTTTGTAGCATACCACCCGAGCGCCGACGATCTCGCGTGGGGGGAATCTAACCCGTTCGGCACGGCGCAAAGGTTTGCTCCCGACCGCGAAATCAACCCTTATCCTGTACCGATACCGATCACCATACCGAGTTACAAGCAGGTCCTTGCCGATCTTTCTCGCGACGGCACACCCATCCTGGATCTCTGGCCGGCATTTATCGCGTCTGATAAGTCTCCTCACCATAAGCTGCTCTTCGGCACCGAAGACGGCCATTTTTCGCCGGCGGGGCGCCGACTGTTGGGGCAAACGCTCGCGTCGCTTCTAGAGCCGTACTTCAAGCCGTGAGTTTACGCGAATAGCGGATGTGCTTATTGTATTGGCGGCAAAGCCCCAGTAACGACGACCTTTATGCCAGGAGGCGTTTGCCCCGCTAACAGCATCGCCGCATCGCGCGAACCATTTTTCGCGATTTCGATGCGTGACGCAGTCAGCGTAAGCACCTTTTCAACGCCAGCAAATGTTGCGGTCCCATAAACGGGGCTAATCGCGCCAATTTTAGAATACAGCACAGAGAGCAGAATGGATTCCGATTTCGAGTTACGGGCTTTATCGGCTAAGGTTTGCATTGCCGTCGCTTGCAGATCGCGCATACCTTGCGTGCCCAAGTCCTTGTCGACAACAAGCTGTGTAACATATTTTGTTGCATCCCAAAGATAGGTGCTCTGTGCGCCGCTGCGCGCAAGGATGAGATTGCCCTCAAAGAGCCGCACGGTAGCGGCGCAGGCGGGATTGACGCCAAGAACTACTGCCACAACGAGAAGAACGAGTGTGAAGGTAAAAGACTTCATAACTACACCTTTCATCGGGTTTGTAACGCAGTGCCAAGGGAGAAACGTTTGGACGACCGCCCATAAGGGGTTCCACAAGGCTCCGCCGCCGGACACCTCTTTCTTGGCTGCCTGGTACCTTACTTACAATCGCATTTGGATAGATAATACGATCCGCCGGGGCGCAACACGCGATAGGCCTCTCGAAACATCGCCGGTTCGGTGTTTTTGGGAACGTGCTCGATGACTTCCCAGGAGACCACCGTATCAAAGGCGGCATCGCCGAAGGGAAGCTGTAATGCGCTCCCTACGCAAAAGTGGGCGCGTGGGTCGGTGAGATCCTTC
>DATKGB010000206.1:0-8778 GCA_035544315.1 Verrucomicrobiia bacterium | reverse complement strand
GGGGAAGGAGTTCTGTATCGTCGGTGACATTTTTCTGGTCTGGGGCGTGGTCGGCGCCTTCCTCGACGTGTTGAGCCAGCTTGTCTTCACGGGGCGCCTTCGCGCCGAGTTCCTTTGGATCGGCGCGGTCGCGTTGGGCCTTGGGATCGCCTATAGCACCGTCCGTTGTCGCCAGCTCATGCGCTCGCACGATCGGATGTCGGTGCGACAGCGCGAGTACCTCAACGTGCTGTGGCTGGCGATCGGCGTCACGGTGGTTGCGCAACTCGGCGGCTACCAGATTTTTGCGGCGTGGGCCTCGGCGGCCCTGTGGACGATCTCCGCGGCGATCGTGACGTTGTATGCCGGTCTGCACGGCAATCGCGCCGGCCTCATTGGCGGCGTCGTCTTGATGGCATCGCTGGTTGCGGCCAATTTTTCGCCCCATTACGAGGGGTTCATTTTGGCCGGCGGCATGCTGCTGGGCTACGCCGGGTTCGGTCTGTCGGCGATGCTCGCACGCGACTGACATGGACGATCTCTTGCTCTCCAAGATTCGTTTGGCGGTCATCGCCGAGCTGCTCGGCGCGGAATGGGTCGCGTTTAGCGCGCTCGTACGCGCCGCCCAAACCACCAACGGCAACCTCGGCGCGCACTTGGGAAAGTTGGTCGAGTCCGGTTACGTTGACGAGGAAAAAACGTTCGTCGATCGACGCCCGCAAACGCGCTACCGTCTCAGCGAGCGCGGGCGCGGAGCCTTCGTCGAACACGTTCGCGAAATGCAAAATCTTCTGCAAGTAAAGGCTCAATGATGAACTACCTCGAGTTACACGACGTCCGCAAGAGCTTCGGCGAAATCCACGCTCTGCGCGGGGTCTCGTTTGGAATCGGCGCCGGCGAAATCGTCGCCTTGCTCGGCCCCAACGGCGCGGGCAAGACTACCTCGCTGGAGATCGCGTTGGGCCTGCGCGCCGCCGACGGCGGCAGCGTGCGCCTTTTCGGCGGATCGCCGCGCGACGTTGGGATGCGCCGCCGTTTGGGCGTCACGCCGCAAGACAGTGGATTCCCCGACAACCTGAAAGTGCGCGAGATCGCTCAACTGGTCGCGACGCACTATCCGCATCCTGCTGCCGTGGACGCCGCGTTGGACGCCGCGGGCTTGAGCGATCTGGCAGCGCGTCGCGTCGGCACGTTGTCGGGTGGCCAACAGCGTCGCATCGCCGTTGCGTTGGCATTCATCGGAAATCCCGATTTGGTGGTGCTCGACGAACCGACGACCGGCGTCGATGTCGAATCGCGTCGCCGGCTGTGGGAGAGCATCGGTCGCTATGCTGCCGATGGGCGGTCCGTCCTCTTCACCACGCACTACTTAGAAGAAGCCGAAGCTTTGGCGATGCGCGTGGTCGTGATCGACCGCGGCGTCGTGAAGTTCGATGGCACGCCGAGCGTGCTGCGCGAACGCTTTGGTTTGCGGCGTCTGAGTTACGTCGGCGAACCGCTGGCGCCCGTCGCCGCGGCGCCCGCAACGATCGTGCAGATCGACGGGCGGACCGTCGTGACTACGAGCGATACCGATGCCTACGTCCGTGCCTTGGTGACCGCCGGAGCGCCGTTCGCGCAGCTCGAGGTCACCGTCTCCTCGCTTGAAGACGCTTTCCTCACGATGACCGGAGGTTCGAAGTGAACGCCTTGACGTTAGTTCGCGCGCATGCGCGCGCCATGCTCGTCGATCTGCGACGCACGCCGGGATACGTGATCCCGACGGTGTTCTTCCCGGCGATGTTCTTCACGATCTTTGCGCTGCCGTACGCCAGGTATCATGCGGATATTGCCGATCTCGAGTTGCTATCGTACGTCGCGTTCGCGATCGTGGGGGTGACGCTGTTTCAGTTCGGCGTCGGCATCGCCGCCGAGCGCGGACGCCCGTGGGAACGCTACATCCGAACCCTGCCGTGCCCGGTCTGGGTGCGCTTTGTCGCGCGGATCGCGTGCGCGATGGTGTTCGGCTTGGCGGCAGCCGCGATGGTCGCGCTGGTCGCGCGAATCTTCACGCCGGTCGACTTGACCGGCATGCAATGGCTGCAAATGGGCGGCTATGCACTGCTGGGCGGTATTCCGTTCGTACTATTCGGCATCGCGATCGGGTATTGGTGCTCGGCCCGTGCAGCGCTCCCGATTGCCAATATCTGTTACCTGCTGCTTTCGTTTGCAGGCGGGTTGTGGCTGCCGCCGCAGATGCTGCCGGGCGTTGCCGCCGCGATCTCGCCATATTTGCCGACGCGCCAGTTCGGCGAACTGCTCTGGAGTATCGCGATCCCCGGCCATCCCGTCAAGGCGTTGATCGATTTGGCGCTCTACGCCGCCTTCTTTGCACTGCTCGCAACGGCCGGCTATCGGCGCGACGAACGCACGAGGTATGCATAATCATGTTGCATGAAATCGCGCTGACCATCGGGCTCGCCTCAAACGCACGCCCCGTCTGCAGCGCCGCGCCGCGTCCGGTCGTTGGAACAGTCTGCTCGCCGGGCGGGCGCGGCAAGCATCCGGCAATGATTCTGCTCGGCGGTTCCGATTGTGGCAATTCGATGGGCCGCACGGCTGGAACCTTCGCAAAACACGGCTACGTCGCAATCTCGGTGCAGTATTGCGGCGCTAACGGCAAGGCACCGTATCTAATCGACGTGCCGGTCGAAACCGTCGGCGCGGCGCTGACGGCGTTGGGGCATCGCGCCGATGTCGATGTCAAACACATCGGGATTCTGGGCGGATCCAAGGGCGGCGAGTTCGCGCTGTTGGCGGCCTCGACGTACCCGCAGATCGCGGCCGTCGTCGCAGATGTGCCGTCCCCGTACGCCTTCATGGGTCTGGGTGCAAACGATATCCCAAGCGGGTGCTCGTGGTCGCGCGCCGGCAAGCCGTTGCCCTGCATCGCGCCCGATCCGCAAGCCGGTCAGCAGATCGGCATGGAGTTCGGGCTGGGCGAGCCCGTCATCTTGCGAGCTCTCTACGATGCTTCGCGCGAAGACGATCCCGCGGCGCTCAAGGCCTCGACGTTTACGCTCGAAAAGATTCACGGACCGGTGCTGTGCTTAGCCGGTAACCGCGACGCGATGTGGAACTCGCCGGCGCAATGCGGCGATGCTATGAAGTATTTGCGCGCGCATCATCACGCGTTTGCCGATCGCGAGGTCGTCTACGCCAACGCGGGGCACATGTTCTTGTGGGCAACGCACGGCTTGAAATCGGCCGTGACATCCTATCGCGCGGGCGGCGCGACGGTGGAGTTCGGCGGCACCGCGCAAGGCGATGTCGATGCGGCGTCGTCGGCTTGGAAGCTCATCTGGTCGTTCCTCGGGCGGGCGCTGGGAACGTGACCTTGCGCCAGCCCCCGGAAGGCTCAGGGCGTCAGCGTCAGCCGTGCGTGCGCCGCTCGTTCCACCGCCGCGTCGCTGTACGGCAGCGAGAGCAACGTCCCGTTTACCCACGCTGAGGCTTCATCGGTATAGAAGCCCGACCCGGGTTCGCCCGACTCACCTTGCGGAATCGTGATGCCGCCGGCATCCCAGTTGCCGACGTCCCAAACCGCGTGAAAACTTTGCGAGAATCCATCGTTCTGTACGTGCACGGTATAGGCATCGCCGTCCCCGGAAAAACGCGTGCCGTTGAGGAAACGCGCACCCAACGCTGCCAACGAATGCTCGACGGTGACCGCGCCCAAGGTTCCCCAGGTCGCGTCGTGCGGATCGTTGGCCGCGGCCGCCGAGATCGCGATGTCGAGCGAACCAAAGGGATCAACTTGGCGGCGTTGTCGGACTATCGCGCCCATGAACCCAAAACCTTGCGCGACGAGCGCCTTGCGCAAGGCTACGGCCTGCGCGGCGCCGACGGAGTCGGGCGAAACGAAGCCATTCCACTTGTGCAGCGACGCCGCGAAACGGGCATCGGCCGCACGGTGCGTGCGAGCGCGTTGGGCCAATTCGTACTCGCCCGGCGAAAACGTATCCATCTGCATCTTGGCAAAATAGGCCACGTCATATTTCGCGCGAGCCTTGAGCAGTTGCGCGACCCGATACGCGCGATACGGCGGCGCGAACTGCGGGCTCAAGCGCAACGGATAGCCGCTGCCGTACATCTTGTTGTTGGAGGTCCAGACGATCGCATCGCGCGAGGCGTTCGTATGTGGAAGCGCCGCAAATGGAATCGGCGAGTAGGCATGCGCGAGATCGGTGGCCGGGTGGATGTAGCGTGCCCAGGCGGGGTCGTTAGGGATCGATCCCGCCATATAGTATGCGACCCGGCCGGTGGTATCGGCGAGCGCGAAATTTTGCGTCGGTCCGGGATACGCGCTTAGGGCGGCGACCGCGGATTCCATCGACGTCGCCCGATCGAGCCCGTCGAAGGTTCCTAGCGGCGAAGCCGGATTGTTGTAAGCGTCCCAGCGCACCAGCACGACGCGCTTATCGCGCAGCGTAACGCCGAAGAGCCCAGCGATTCGATAGTATCGTTGCGTGACGACGCCGCCGAAACGAACGTGAAACCTTTCGTTCTGCCATCCGGAATCGCGCAACGTATCGGGCGCGGCTTCGAAGACCGACATCGAGGCGACGGTGCCGTTGGTCGCCCCCCACGCAACGTGGTCGTTGTGCCCGAGAACGACACCCGGGGCGCCCGCCAGCGTCGCGCCTGCGGCGTGATAGCCCGGCGACCGCAGATCGACTAAATACCAAACGCCGGGGATCGACAGGCTCAAGTGTGGATCGTTGGCTAGCAACGCGCGTCCCGTCATGGTATGCGCGGCGCCTGCGGCCCATTCGTTGCTGCCGATCGGCGGCCGCCGGTCGAGGAACGAGCGAAGCGACGAGATGCAGCGCGACGACGACGTTCGAATCGCGGCCAGACCTTGAGCAAGGGGAGCGTCGTAGCACGGATCGCTCAGCGGGTAGACCGCATCGAAGCGACCCGCTTTCCAAGCGACGTCACGCGGTGCGATATCGTTCCACGTGTCGGTGAGATCGAGAACCGTCGCAAAGCCGACCGCGAGTGAGTCTTTGCCGTTCCATGGCTGCGGATGATAGAGTAGCATCCGGAACTCGACGGGCGTGGGTTGGGTGTGCATCGACGCGTTGACGCCGTCGGCAAAGGCTTGTAAGGTTGCGCGCTGGCGCGCCGGCAGTGCCATCCACTCGCGATCGACGATCTGCGCGACGGGGACTTGGCGCGATTTCTCGTCGGTCGGCAACAGCGTCTTGCCGAGAACTTCAGCCAACGTTCCGTAGACGAAGCGTCGCTGCAAATCGAGTTGGAAAAGCCGGTCCGAGCCCTCGACGTAGCCCTGTGCGAAGAACATGTCGTGTTCGTTTTTGGCTCGAATGTGCGGAACGTCCCGACCGTCGCGCAGAATCTGGACCGGCTCGGTCACGCCCAAGCCCGAAAGCGAGCCTCCCGTCGACGCTGCCGCGTGCATCCCAGCAGCGACGTTGCCCGTATAGATTGCGACGGCAACCACGATCGCCCCGATCGCCACCAACACGACGCGAAGAATCACCTTAAACACAGTAGCCATGCTCGAGAAGTACGACGGGCGTCACGCCGAGCCCTCATTCCGTTTACACCTCCTAGGGCCAGCCTTTCATCGAGGTAGCGAAAGGTTGAGGTTTGAACGTAAGCGTGCATTGTGAAAGGTTGAGCCCTTTCGCCGAGCCCGCGCGCACGAACGCTATTACCAGCCGGTCCGTGCACGGCGTTTCGACGCCGTGGCCTGCACCTTTGACTAAGATGGCCCGGCCATTCGGAAGATAGCGCAAGGCTTGTTCGCCGTACTGCGGCGGCGTTGCAGGATCGTCGGTTGCCAGCAGCATTAATACCGGCGCGTTGCTGCGGACCGGATTGTCGAACGCGGGCGGCATCGGCCGCACGCTCCAAATCGAACAGGCGTGCTGTTGCGCGCGAATGCGTGAATCGCCGGCGAACGAGTGCGTAGCGGCGAAGTTCAACTGGCGCTGATTGATGAACGGCATCCATTCCGCACAGGTGTACGAGAGAAACGAGCCCATATCGAGGTCGCCGGAAAACCCCTGTGTGACCGTATCGATCATCTGCCCGAGCGGAGCGTAATCGCGACCATAAGCGCGCTCGATGACAAAGGGCAAATACGCTGCGGCTTGCGGCGCATACAGTATATGCCGGACCTGATCGACGAACACTTCCTTCGAAAGCGCCACCGTCTGGATACGCTTCGTGACCTGATTTTTGACAGGCACGTTTAGCGTGCCCTTGTCGAGCCGCCGCACGATCGCATTGAAGTGTTCGGCAAAGCGTGGGAAGCGACTATTGCAGACTTTTTCGCGCCGGCATTTCACAATTAGGTCGTCCAAGGCTTTTTGCGCACCGTTCGGTGCGCCCGGAAGCGGCTGAAAATGCGGCGCGGACACGCTGTTGAGGATGACACTTTCAACAGCATTCGGATGTCTGCGCATATAGACGAGTGAGAAAAACGTGCCATAGGAACCGCCGTCGAGAACCAGTTTCGGGTATCCCAGCGCCGCGCGCACGTCGTTTAAGTCGTCAACCGCATTGTTGGTACCGTATAGGCTCAGGTCGTGCGTTGCGACACTCTTCGTGCGACAGTCCCGGACGAGTTGCTCCGGCCACAGCCGGCGAAAGTAGGAACTCGGATTGCCGGCCGGCGCAAAATCGCAGGGGAACGGATTCGAGCCGCCCATGCCGCGGTCATCGACGAACAGCACGTCGTAGCGGTCGCGCAGGGGCACCACGAAGTTTTCAAAGTCGCCGTCCATGATGAAGGCCGCGAAGGATGTCGCGCTCTCGCCGGGACCGCCGGCGATCTCCGCGATGGCGTGGTGCGAGGGGTGCTCTGCCTTAAGAACAATGACGCGCAGCGAGATGATCCGCCCCGCGGCCCGGTTTTCATAAACGCCGAACGTTCCGCACTGCGCGGGTACTTTTTTGTGCCCCTGCGTGCAGGGCGTCAGATGCAAGCCTAATGCCGGCGATGCGGCGCTTGCGCCGGTTACGGAACCGATCGTCGCAAGAAGAAGCGCCGCTGAAAAAGAACGAATCAATCGCATGAGCGGTACGATTTGGGTCAGGCGCTCAGCGAACCTTCAAACCTCTGCAAACACCGCAGTAAAGTCGCAGCAGTAACCAGCGCGTCGCCAAAGGGGCGGTGTGCCTTCGCCCTCTACGGCACCCAACGGGGTGCAGGCAAGTTCGGGATGACGTTTGTAGATCTCTAAACTCAAGTATCCTGCCGAGCCCCTCGAAGCACGGCTAGAGCCAGGCGTGAAACCATATGCGGTTTAGCCACGCATCGGTGGGAAGCGTTACGCCGGCGAGGATCGGATAGAAGTAGACGAATGCGATTGCGACGGCCACGAAATAGCTGGCGACGGCAAACGTAGCCATTCGGCGCGCTCCGTCGCCCTTCGCGGATGCCCATTGCCATAGGCGTTGCGCCAGTACCGCATTGCACAGGCAAATGATCGGGATGTTCACGTAGAAATGGTAGAGAAACGCGATGCGCGGGGAAGCCATCCACGGCAACCATTGCGCGAGATAGGTCAGGACCAGCAGCGCGTAGCCTTTGTTGCGTTCTCGAAACGCCAGCACGCCGACCCAGGGCACCGATAACAAACCCATCCACACGATAAACGGATTGGGCAGCGAGTAAATCATCCCCGCCGTGCTGGTTTTTCCGCTACCGCCGTACTTCGCATAGTAGAGTGGCGGTTTCATATCCAGCGGCCATTGCCACCATTTCGAAGCGTAGGGATGACCTTGGGTGAGGTGCTCGTGATACTCGTACGCGTTGTATTGCATCGTGACGACGTCGCTGACGGTATACGGCCGCGGCGCCTGGTTGGGTTGATCCGACAGCCCCATAAAGCTCGGAATGTACGCGGCGAAATACACCGACATCGTGACGAAGACGACCGTGCTTAAGACGACATCCAAGCGAAAGCCGAGCGGGTTGCCCCAAACCGCGGGCCTTTTCGAACCGCGCCTGGAGTGCCAGAATCGCTGCGACCACACGCCGAGCACGACAAGCACTGCTACCCCGTAGGCCATTACGCCGTACCATTTACTGGCGACTAACAGCCCGATCGAAAGCGAGAAAAGGAAGAGCCAGAGCAGCGCATTCTCGGGTTTCATCGCCCTATCGTAGCGCGCGCCGCCGGCCAGCGTGTCGTACTGCACGGATCCATCTCCGCGGTACGTCGCGCGAAGTTCGTCGAGTTCGAACGTGTGCGGTTTCGATGTTGCGGCCAGCAGGACGCCGTCGGACGTTAGCGTGGCGAGGTCCGTTCCGTTTGCAATCACGCTAGTGCCGTCGGGATATGACGCGAAGGCCGCTCCGTCACGCGACAGCATGGGTTCGACGATCAACCGGTAGAGTAGGTAGAATCCCGCAGCGAAGTAGACCACCAGGATCGCGAGCGCGCCCCTATTCTCGTGCGGAAAGCGAACCGCAGTAACGGCCAGCCCAAGCAGGGCGCTGGCGATGCCGCCGATCGTGCGCACGAGCGTCCGTCGCTGCGGATTATACCGCTCGAAGCGTACCTGCGAGGCAATCCAAAAGCGATAGAACGTGTAGACCGTCGCGATTGAAAAGAAGACGACGTACGTCTCGGGCGTCGCGATCCGCGCTTGGACGAAGTGCATGCCGTCGAGGGCCAGTAAACCGGCCGCGTAGGCCGAGAAGAGCGTCGAGCGCGTGACACGTTTGGCCAGCGCGTAGAGCATCCACACCGAAAGTGCGGCGAAGACCACGCCCAAGAA
>DATKGB010000205.1:0-3870 GCA_035544315.1 Verrucomicrobiia bacterium | reverse complement strand
GGGAGGGGAAGCCAGCACCAAGGACGCGACCGGCGCAAAGAATCTCGGTAAAGAGATCAAGCTCTCGGACTACCGCGGCAAGTGGCTGGTATTTTTCTTCTATCCGCTCGACTTCACGTTCGTTTGTCCGACGGAAATCACGGCGCTCTCCGGCCGCGCCGCCGAGTTCAAGGCCATCGACGCCGAAATTCTGGGCTGTTCGACCGACTCGGTCCACAGCCACTGGGCGTGGCTCAACACGCCGCGCGAAAAGAACGGTATCGCAGGAACCGTGTATCCGCTGGCCGCCGACTTCACCAAAGAAACCGCGCGCGCGTATGGCGTGCTCGATGAAGCCAGCGGCGTCGCGCAGCGCGGCTTATTCATCATCGATCCCGAAGGCGTGCTCAAATACGCGGTCGTGACCGATGACAACGTCGGCCGCAGCGTCGACGAAACGTTGCGCATTCTGCAGGCGCTCCAAACCGGCGGTTTGTGCCCCGCCGAATGGAAGCCCGGCAAGGCGCTGTTGAGCAAGGGCTAAATGGGACTTCGTATGCGGACCCCTCTCCCGTCGCTGGAAGGGGTTCCGACCTGGATCAACGGCGCACCCACGAACGAAGAACTGCGCGGCCACCCGGTCGTCGTGTCGTTCTGGTCGAAATCGTGTTATCTCTGTCACGAGTCGGCCGAGCAGTTCGGAAAATGGCGCGATCGGTTCGCGCAGCAAGGTGTTGCGTTCGTTGCGGTGCATCAGCCGCGCTCGGAAGATGAGCTCGACGTTGCCGCGGTCGAGCAGGACGCGCGCGAGGAGATGAAGCTGACGCAGCCGTGCGCGATCGATAACGAACATACGCTGGTCGATCGTTTCCAGAACGAGTTCGTGCCGGCGTTCTACGTCTTTAACCGAAAGCACGAGATGCGCCATTTTCAAGCCGGCGGCAAAGGCTTCGAGCGTATCGAAACCGCGATTGTTCGCGTCCTCGAAGAAACCGCCGAAGGGGAAGAGCTAGACTAGCTCGTCGACGGTCACTAAGCGCAGGCGAATGGCTTTGGCGATCGCTCGGGTGCGCGAGCCGACGCCCAGTTTGCCCAAGACGCGCTCGACGTGGGTCTCGACGGTTCGCGGCGAGATCACCAAACGTTCGGCGATCTCTTTGTTGGTAAGCCCGGCAGCCAGTTGCGCGAGGACTTCGCGTTCGCGCTCGGTGAGGGGCTCTATAAGCATCGCCGGGACGACGATCGACGCTTCGAGCGAACGGTGCGATGCGAATGCTTGCAAGACCGCGCTCTCAAAACGAGGCCCTCGCTCGCAATACAGATCGAGCGCACGCCGCAACGCGTCGCGGTGTTCTCCCTCTGCCAGGGCCTTTCGTAACGCCAGCCCGACCAGCGGCAATCGAACCGAACCGTCGCGGTCGCGCAACAATGCGGCGTAGAGCGAATTCGGAGCGGCGCCCGTCTCGGCCATCGCGCCGCCTTCGGCGACGTCGAGCGCTTCGAGCAGCGCGAGCGCACCCGCCAAGGCAACGGCATCGGCGGCATCGCTGGGGGTCAGCGCGGCAGCTGCAGAGACGGCCGCGGCTCGCGACGCTGCAGTTGGTTCGCCGCCGACGATCGCGAACGCCGCGGCATCGGCGAGCAATACGCAGCGCTGCACCGGTGGCGCTTCGGACGCGGCATTGCGCGCCAGGTCGATCGCTTCGGAGATGTCGCCGCGCAAGAAAAGCGCGCGCGCGATGTGTTGATCGGCGATCGCGCCAAGACGGTGTCGATCGACGCCGTACCATGCGGTCTGGGCGTGGCGCCGAAGTTCTTGCGCCCAACGCAGTGTTGCTGCAGCGTCGCCCGCGTGCGCGCTGGCTTCGGCCAGCGCGGCATACAACGCCGCCGACTCGGTTTCCAGGTCGAGGCGCTGCGCGACGCGCTGCGCTTGTTGCGCGTAATCCAAGGCGGCCGCAGTATCGCCCCACAACAGCGCCAGCCGCGCGTACCAAATCGACGCCTGTACGTAGAGCACGACCCGATCGGAACCTTCCAGCGCTGCGATCAGCGCGTCGAGTTGCCGTCGCGCCGAGGCGATGTGCCCGAGCGAAGTTTCGGCATACGCGCGCACGATGGTCAAACTAGAGCCGGCGCGTCCAGCGGAGGTTTCCTCGAAGCGATCGGCGATCGTCACCGCGGCTTGAAAGTCCCCGTCGATCGCGTGTTGCCACGCTTGCAATACGGCGGCAGTCAGTTGCGCTTGGGGATCGAGCCGCGCGCTCAAGGCGGTCAGGTCCCGAACTCGCGATGGTCCGATGCGGTGGCCATGCGCGAGTGCAAACTCGGCGGCGCGGGCGCCGGCGGCAAAGGAGATCGATGCCTGATCGCGTTGCGCCGCTGCGTCGGCGGCGCGCTCGAAAAGTGTGCCGGCGCGCTCGGTGCCGCGCGCGTGTTCGCGGAGGGCTTCGACAAACGCGAAAAGTGCCGACTCGTCGACGTGTTCTCGGCGGAGTCGTTCGATAGCGCGTACCATCAACGGCAACTCGCCCGCGAGCTCGACCAGTTCGAGATGCCGGTGCAGGAACGCGACCAACGACGCCGCATCGCGGGCTGCGTCGAAATGATAGAGCGCCGCGCCGACGACGCCGTGACGTTCGGCTCGGTGCGCGGCGGCCATATGCGCGGCTTGGAGCGAGCCGTCGTCACGGTCGCGTAGCGTTTCTAGCAGGCTGGCGCGTACCAGCGGCTGCAGCTCGAGAAGGCCGCCGCCCGCTTCGATCAGGATCCCGCTCGCGCGCAGGCGTTCGAGAATCGGGCGTTCGGCGCGATCGAACTGTTGCGGATCGATCGTCATCGCGACGGCCAAGCGTTCGGCGAGCGAGCGGTGGGCGTCATCGAGCCGTTCGACCGCGCGCGCGCCGAGTGCAGATGCCGGCGCGCCGTCGCGCATCGCCAGCGAGAGCGCGGCCGGCCAGCGGCCGGTCGATTGCGCGATCCGGTCGATCGCCGATTCATCCGCGTCGGCTGAAAACGCCTGCGCGATTTCCTCGCGCGTGAACCGCAACTCGTCGGCGACGATCGGCGAAGGAGAATCCGCGAGCGTCGCACCTCGCGTCGCGATCGCGAGTCGCAACTGCACCGATCGCGCGGCGACGAGCTCGTTGACGAAGGCGGCAAAGGCCGGCGTTTCGAGCAGATCGGCCGCGTCGTCGATGGCCAGAACGACCGGCGAGGACAGGCGCGCGACGTCTCGGGCGAACGCGCGCGCTAACGCCTGCGGCGTCGAGCCGGCCTGCGCCAGCGCTCGCGTGTCGCGGCCGAAATCGGCGCGCACCGACGCCATCGCGTCGACCAAGGGAATTGCAAACGCATTCTCATGCCACGGTGCCGCATCGTACCAGGCGACCGGCAGTGCAGAACCGCGCAGCGCCGATCGTAGCGCGACGGTTTTTCCGAAACCGAGCGGCGCCTGCAAGATGACGAGACCGTTTTCGAGATCGCGCCGGATGCGCTCGTCGAGTCGCGGCCGTTCGAGAAACATCCCTAGTCGGCGATACGTTGTGAACTGCGACGTACCCAGAGATACGACCCGATGATGGCCGCGATATAGACGATCGTTCCGAGGATAACCGACGGGGTCGCGAACGCGTCGCCGACCAGCGCGAGCGGCGTCGGCGAGTGAAACATGAGAATCAAGCCGGCGACCAAAACGCCGCACAGGCTTTCACCGACGATGAAGCCCGATGCGAGCAAGACGCCAAGGCGTTTGGTTGTTGCGGGCTTTCGGGTCGCGTTTGCGCGCCGGTTATATGCCCAGCCGACGATTGCACCGCACACCGCAGCCAGCGTCGACGACGATGGTAAATAGATGCCTAGGCCAACGGCTAGGGGCGGCAATCGAAAGCG
>DATKGB010000204.1:0-2353 GCA_035544315.1 Verrucomicrobiia bacterium | reverse complement strand
GAATGCTGTGCGACGTCCGCCGCTTCGTCCGAGCGAGCCTGCCGAGCGACCACCCGATTGTCGCCCGCGGCCAGCGTCGACGAATCGACCATCATCACCGGTTGCCGATCGCGCACGATGCGCGGCGGCTGATGGTGGCGCTTGACGCTCGACCAATAGCGCGCGACTTGCGGGCGCGGGGCGACGATCATCCGCTCGCCGCGATGCTGCACGGCCAGCGATACGAACGCGTCGATCGCCTCGTCGTCGGCAGCCAACGCAACCTGGCGCCCGAAAAAGGCGACGCCGCGCAGGGCGCCGTCGTCGTGGGCAACGTACAGCGCGCCGCGCGCCAGCGCAAGCGGGTCGGAGAGCACCAGATGGGTCAGAAACACGTTATCGTAGGGTGCCAGCCCGAGAAACTCGACGACCGCCTTCTCGTCCGAAAAGCTATAACGCTCGACTTTGAGCGGCACGTCCTTAAGTCAGCGCGGCAAACGCGATCGGTTTGGTCGTCGGCGTCTTGCTGCCGCCGGCCGGTTCGACGCTCACCGCAACGGCGGCCAGTTTGCGCGCGTCGGCCGGAACTGCCACGATCGCAACGCCTTGGGCGTTGGGAGTGAATGTCAGCGACGGCGCCACCGTCTTGGCCCCGCGCGCGAGCGTCCAAGCCTGGTAGACTTTGCCCTTGGGCGGCGCGGCCAGATGCCGCATCGTGATATAGAGATGGCCGGCGCGCACGATGACCGTACCGCCAGGTATGGCGATCCGGCGGGCCTGCGGACTGACGGAATCTGCCAGCATCGCTTGTGCGGTTGCGAGTTGCGCTTGCGACTGGTTCAAACTTGCGTTCAACGAAATATTCGAGATCGTCGAGAGGATCAGCGCGATCGCAAAGCACGCAGCGGCAACCAAATAGGCGGGCCACAGGCTCGTGCTGCGGCGCGGCACCTCGCCATCGGCGGCTTGCGGTTTGAGCGTGGCGCGAACGTCGCGCATGATGCGTCCTTTGAGCAACGCGCTGACTTGAATTCCGTCCGAACCCGGCGGACAGGCTTGGGCCGCAAGTGCGAGCGCCGCGGTCGTTTCGCTCAAGGCGACATATTCGGCCGCACATTCGGGGCACTCCAGCAAGTGCGCGCGCACGCGCGCCGCGTCGGCGGCGGGCAGAGCACCCAGCGCGTAAACGGCAACGTCGTCGAGCAATTCGTCGTGATTGCGATTCATGCCGTCACCGAGTCGCTCAGAGCGATGCGCAGCCGCGCCAAACCCGAGCGGATTCGCGTCTTAATCGTACCCAACGGAATGCCGGTTTTGCGCGCCATCTCATCGTGGGTGAGTCCCTCGAAGAACCCCATTTCGATCGGTTCGCGTTGCTCGGACGGAAGGCCGGCAAGCGCGGCGCGCACGTTCGCTGCATCCAGATTTGCAAACGCGGTGGATTCGATCGTCTCGTCTTCGGGCAGCGTTTCGGGCAACTCGAAGGTAACCCGAGCGCCGGGACTGCGCAGGGCGTCGAGTGCTTGGTTACGAGCTACGCGCACGATCCATCCGGCGAAATTGCCTTCGCGAAACCGTTGCGGAGCCGTCCAAATCTTCAAAAAAACCGCCTGTGTAACGTCTTCGGCCGCGCCTACATCGCCGAGCATGCGCAGGGCAACACCGTAAACGAGGCGATAGTAAGCGTCGTAGAGCATTTCGAACGCCTTCACGTCTCGGGCTGCAACCCGGGCCATGAGCAAGCTTGCGTCTTCCACGCCGCACCGATTCGCCTCAACTGCGTGGTGCCCTCGCCCATTCTAACGCCTTTGGCCCCGGCACGGATTCCGCTGAGGGTTAAATATGACGGCGTCAGAATCGGCGAACACAAGCAGCATTCATGCGTTGCTTGCGGCCATGCGGCGAATGCTGGTACAAATGCCGCGATCAATTTCCTACGAAGGGCGGGGCAGGTCCGAATCCTCTGTGAGGATTCGCCGTTGGTCGCGACGTTCCGGAAGTTGACTGGCGGTAACTCGCTTGCGGAGGGGGCCGGTCCAAGCCGCGTCGTACTGCCGCGGCGATGGCTTCGATGGAGGCGCTCCGCGCTAAAATCCCCCAATTCCCCGGCTACGGAGAAGAAAACGCTCGGCGTATCGCCGATGAGCTGATCCGTTCGTACCTGGGCGAGGCGCTGGCGCTGCTCGACGAGCGCCATCCCGAATATTTCGCCAATCACGACCACTACGAGGCGTTGCTCCTGCGAACCAGTTTTATGAACCAAGCCGCTTTCAAGGCCTTTGAGTATGCGGCGATCGACGGGGACCTCGAGCAGAAGCTGGTGGACGAGGATATGGCCGTGGTCGAAGTCGCCGACAAGGCATCGACGATCGAC
>DATKGB010000203.1:0-5620 GCA_035544315.1 Verrucomicrobiia bacterium | reverse complement strand
GGCGACCATCTTGCCGCGCGAGAAGACGTAGCGGGGGCGGCCTTTGATGGTCATACCTTCAAAGACGTTGTTGTCGGCCTTCATGTGGTGGGTCTTGGGCGAGATCGTGCGTGAAAGATTCGGGTCCCAAATCAGCAGGTCGGCGTCGCTGCCGACGGCGATGGTGCCTTTGCGCGGGAACAGGCCGAAGAGTTTAGCCGGGTTGGTCGACCCTAGTGCGACAAAGTTGTTTAGTCCGAGCACGCCGCGGTTGACGCCGACTTCGTACAGGATGGCGATACGATCTTCGATTGTGGGCGCGCCGTTGGGAATCTTCGAGAAGTCGTTCTTGCCCAGGTCCTTTTGTCCGCACAGATTGAACGAGCAATGGTCGCTGCCGAACGAATGGAGTTCGAGATTTTTGAGTTTCTTGAGCAGCACGTCTTGATTCCATTTGTCGCGGATCGGAGGCGACAGAACGTATTTGGCGCCCTGGAAATCGGGGCGTTCGTAATCGGCGTATTCGCATACCAGATACTGCGGGCAGGTCTCGCCGTAGATGTGCAGGCCGCGCGCGCGCCCTTGCGAGATCATGTCGGCGCCCATAGCGCTGGAGACGTGGACGACGTAGAGCGGAGCGCCGGCGATTTCGGCCAAGCGAATCGCGCGATTGGTGGCTTCGCCTTCACATTCGACCGGGCGCGTCAGCGCGTGCCATTTGGGCTCGGTGTGTCCGGCCGCTAACGCCTGTTTGGTCGTGACCTCGATGACGTCGCCGTTCTCGGCGTGGACTTGGACCAAACCGCCGTGCTTGGCGCAAGTCTGCAGGGTCTTAAAGATCGTTTCGTCGTCGACTTGCAAGACGTGCTTGTAAGCCATGAAGCATTTGAACGAGTTGACGCCCTCGACGTCGATCATCGTGGGGATCTCGGCCATCGTTTCGTCGCGACCGTCGGCAATGGTCAGGTGGAAGGCATAGTCGATGACGGCTTTGCCTCGCGCCTTGGCGTGCCAGGTGTCGACGGCTTCTTTAAGAGTCTTACCGCGCGTGTGGAGCGCGAAGTCGATAATCGTGGTCGTGCCGCCCATCGCCGCGGCGCGCGTACCGCTTTCGAAGTCGTCGATCGTGGTCGTGCCGCCAAACGGCATATCGAGATGGGTGTGCGGATCGATACCGCCCGGGAAAACGTAGGCGCCGCCGGCATCGACGACGGTGTGGCCGTCGGCGGGCAGTCTGCGGCCGATCGTGGATATCGTCTCGCCTTCGATCAATACGTCGGCTTGATAGGTATCGGCAGCGGTGACGATCGTGCCCCCGCGAATGATGGTTCCCACTCGTACTCCTTCGTTGTTAGCCGGCCATCGCCGCGGAACGTTCTTTCCAGCTTTGCGGTGGGAGGCCGTTTTGGACTTGGATCATGTCGATGCAGTCGACCGGGCAGACCATTTGACAGAGGTTGCAACCGACGCAATGTTTTTCATCGACGACCAGATTCATCACACCGTTTTCCTGCAGTACGCGATCGATGCATTGGTGCGCGGCATCTTCGCAGGCGATAAAGCATTTGTTGCAGTGGATGCAGCGTTCCTGATCGACTTTGGCGACGATCGCGTAGTTGAGGTTGAGGTTGTCCCAATGCGTGATTTTGTTCTGCGATTTACCGATCAGTTCGGAGACCTCGGCCATCTCCTTGGAATCGAGGTAGTCGCTCAGACCCGACATCATCTCTTTGACGATGGCAAAGCCGTGGTGCATGACGGCGGTGCAGACTTGCACGTTGCTCGCGCCCAGCAGCAAAAATTCGACGGCATCCTTCCAGGTTTCGACGCCGCCGATGCCCGAGATCGGGATCCCCACTTCGGGATCGCGCGCGCAGGCGTTGACCATGTTGAGCGCGATCGGTTTGACCACCGGTCCGCAGTAACCGCCGTGCGAACTCATGCCGTCGACGTGCGGGACCGGGTTCCACGAATCCAGGTCGACGCCCATGATGCTGTTGATGGTATTGATCATGCTGATCGCATCCGCGCCGCCCTTAGCGGCAGCGCGCGCGCCGGAGCGGATGTCGGTGATGTTGGGCGTGAGCTTGACGATGACCGGAACCCGCGCGGCTTCTTTGGTCCAGTAGACGACCTGTTCGATCAGATCGGGATGCTGACCGACGGCCGAACCCATGCCGCGCTCGCTCATGCCGTGCGGACAGCCGAAGTTGAGTTCGAAGCCGTCGATGTCGACCTCTTGCACGCGCTTGACCAACTCGTGCCAGGCCTCGCGCTCGCAGACTTCCATCAGCGATACGACGATGGCGCGGTCGGGGAAGGCGGCCTTGCACGCCGCGATTTCGCGCAGGTTGTCTTCGAGCGGGCGATCGGTAATCAACTCGATATTGTTCATGCCGGCCATGCGGTGGTTTTTATAGGTAAAACCGGCAAAACGCGAGGTCACGTTGGTGATCGGCGTCCCCAACGTCTTCCAGACGACGCCGCCCCAGCCGGCTTCGAACGCGCGCAACACTTGATAGCCGCTGTTGGTCGGAGGCGCCGACGCTAGCCAGAACGGATTGGAGCTCTTTATGCCGGCGAGACTGCTGCTTAAGTTTGCCATCGTCGTCT
The DNA here is from genome assembly GCA_035544315.1 of Verrucomicrobiia bacterium. GTDB lineage: Bacteria > Vulcanimicrobiota > Vulcanimicrobiia > Vulcanimicrobiales > Vulcanimicrobiaceae > JALYSX01. The sequence goes on along the minus strand of DATKGB010000203.1, from coordinate 3,028 downwards.
CCTGGCTAGTGGTCGGCCGGAGTGAGTTTGGGGAGTTCGCGGGGCGGCGTTGCTTTGCGTTGCGGCATCAGGTATTCATCGATGCTGCGCGCGGCGATCTTACCTTGTTGGGCGGCTTCCACGACCATCGCTTCGCGCATGCCCTTTTCGAAGATGCAATCGCCCGCGGCGAACAACCCGGGGCGAGTGGTTTCCATGCGGTCGTTGACCACGATGACGCCGTCGTGGTGCTCGACGGAGAGCTTGTCGAACAGGTCGGTTAGGCGGCTTTGGCCGATCGCGCTAATCACCGTATCGACGGGTTCGATGTATTCGCTGCCGGCGATTTCGACGGGCAGGGTGCGCCCGTTGCGTTCGACTAACTCGGTACGGGCGAACTTTACGCCGACGATTTTGCCGTTTTCGCGAACGATCGCCTTGGGCATGGTGAAGAAGCGGAATTCAATGCCTTCGGCCTTTGCGAAATCGTATTCGAAGTCATAAGCGGTCATGTGCTCTTCGCCCCGGCGATAGAACATCGTGACGCGCTGGGCGCCCAAACGCTTGGCGCAGGTTAGCGCATCGATGGCGGTGTTGCCGGCGCCGATGACGGCGACGTGGTTACCGACCTTCTCGAACGGTTTGCCCAACTTGGCGGCCTCGATGAAATCGATAGCGTCCCAGACGAACTCGTCGCCGTCAACGCCGGCATCGGGGACGCCGCCCATGCCGCAGGCGATAACGACGGCGTCGAAGTCTTTGACCAGCGATTCCATACGAACGTCGATCCCGATCGTGACGGAGGTGCGCACGTCGCAGCCCATCTCGACGACTTGCTGGGCTTCCCACAGCGCCACCTCGAGGTCCAGCCGAAACGGGACGATGCCGTGGGTGTTGAGGCCGCCGAGTTTCTCTTTGGCTTCAAAGATCGTGACGGCGTGACCGAAGCGGCGCAAATCGCGCGCGACCGACAAACCCGCGGGGCCGCCGCCGATCACTGCAACCTTCTTGCCGGTGGGTGGGCCGGGTTTGAAAACGGTCTGACCCGTTTCGCGCAGATAGTCCGTTGCGTAGCGCTGCAGATCGCCGATGCGAATCGGCGTATCGTCGTGGTGGTAGACGCACGCGCCCTCGCAGAGTTCGGAAGTTGGGCAGACGCGCGCGCAGGATGCGCCCATCGCGTTGGCTTCTAGTATCGTGCGCGCGCTTCCGGTCAGGTTGCCGTCGGCGATTTGCGCGATGAAACCGGGAATATCGATGTGCGTCGGACACGCGTGCATGCACGGCGCATCGTAACAATACAAGCACCGATTGGCTTCGATGCTGACTTCAAGAGCCGAAAGCGGCTTGCCGATCGGCGTGCCCGGGAACGATTGCGTTTCCATCCTCTACTCGTGCGTCGGAAAGCCGAGGCTCATCCCGGCGTTGGTGTCGTGCCAGCGTGCGGTGACGACCTTGCCCCGCGTATAGAATTTGAAGCCGTCCGGACCGTAAATGTGCAAGTCGCCAAACAGCGATGCCTTCCATCCCCCGAACGAATAGTAACCGACCGGAACCGGAATCGGAACGTTGACGCCGACCAAGCCGACCTCGACTTCGCTTTGGAAGCGGCGCGCGGCCGCCCCGCTACGCGTAAAGATCGAGCAGCCGTTGCCGTACGGGTTGGCGGCCATGATCTGGAGGGCCTCGTCGAGCGTCTTGACGCGCAGATTCACCAGTACGGGGCCGAAGATCTCATCGGTATAGATCGACATCTTGGTCGTGACGTTGTCGAACAGCGTCGGTCCTACAAAGAAACCGTTTTCGTATCCGCTGACTTTGAGCGCGCGACCGTCGGCGGCCAGGGTCGCGCCTTCGCGGACGCCTGCCTCGATATATCCGACGACACGATCGCGCGCGGCCGGCGTGACGACCGGGCCCATGTCGTTAGATGGGTCGTGACCCGCGCCGATCTTGAGCGTAGCGATGCGCTTGCCGACGGCCTCCATCAGCGCATCGCCGGCATCGCCGACGGTGATGCAGGCCGAGATCGCCATGCAGCGCTGCCCGGCCGAACCGTAACCGGCCGAAACCAGGGCGTCGGCGGCCGAAGCGATGTCGGCATCGGGCATGACCACCATGTGGTTTTTGGCACCGCCCAGCGCTTGCACGCGCTTGCCGTGCGCGGCGGCCGTCGCATAGATGTAGCGAGCGATCGGGGTCGAGCCGACAAACGAGATCGCATCGACGTCGGGGTGGCGCAAGAGCGCGTCGACGGCGGACTTATCGCCATGCACGACGTTGAACGCGCCATCGGGCAGACCCGACTCTTTGAGCAGTTTGGCCATCAGCATTGCGGCCGACGGATCGCGTTCGGATGGTTTGAGCACGAAGGTGTTGCCGGCGGCCAACGCCGGCGCGAGCATCCAAATCGGCACCATCATCGGGAAGTTGAACGGCGTGATGCCGGCGCACACGCCGACCGGCTGGCGGAGCGAGTACGTATCGATGTTGGTCGAGACGTTTTCGCTCAGCTCGCCCTTCATCTGATGCGTCAGCGAACAAGCAAACTCGATGACCTCGAGCGCGCGGGCGACTTCGCCGGCGGCGTCGGTGACGATTTTCCCGTGCTCGCCCGAGACGATCGTGGCAAACTCGTCGGCATGCCGGCGGACGTTTTCGCGAAACGCGAACAGCACCTCGGCGCGTTTTCCTAAGGAGAGGCTTCCCCAAACGGCAAACGCGGCGCGCGCGGCAGCAACGGCCCGGTCGACCGTCGCATCGTCGGCGAAGGCAACGCGCTTCTGGACGATACCGCGCGCCGGATCGTAAATATCGCCGAAGCGACCGTTGGGGGCCGGTTCGGAAACGAGGCCGCCAATGAAATGCCCGACCGTCGCCGGTGTCGTGGTAGTTTGCATATAGGTCGTTGTTAGTATGACGTATGTCGGAGGATTTCCCGTAGGCTGCGCTCGTCGTCCGCGTCGAGGTATGCGCCGGGGTCGGTTTCGTCGATTGGCAGGCGGCTCAGCTGCGGATCGTCGCGCAGGCGCTGCAGCTCTCTTTCCCC
>DATKGB010000202.1:0-2370 GCA_035544315.1 Verrucomicrobiia bacterium | reverse complement strand
TTGCGATCTGGCTCTTTTCGCACGACAACAAATTGAGCGGCGACCTGCAAGCGATCCGCGGCGCCTTGGCAATCTCGGGCTGGGCGATCTTTATCGGCTCGGCGCTCTGCTTCGCGCTGGTGCTGCGCAAGGACAGCGCGTGGCTCGGCCCGTTTGCGCTCGGCGTGACCAGCATCGTGACATTCTCCCTGATGGTGATCGTCATCGAGCCGCTGGCGGAGCCGTTCAAACCGGTGCCTCGGCTGGCCGCGTCGATCGAGAGCCAGCGCCGGCCCGGCGACGTGGTCGCGATTCAAGGCGTCTCGGGCGGCAACGCGCTGGTGTTTTACACGCAGCCACCGGTCGCGCGACTCGATGCCGACCTGACGACGACCGAAGCGCGAAACGAAATGCGGCACACGGTGTGCGACGCGCCTCGAGCATTCGTGGTGACGTCGCGGAAGAACGTGGCGTCCGATCCGACGTACGGCCGCGAACGCCGCACGGTCGCGGTCTCAGGCAACGACGCACTCTTGCTGTACGACGGGCCGCCCTGCATTAAGACGGACTAAGCGCGCGCTTAACGGAGGCTTAGAATCGTCTCGAAAGCGAGACGTCGTCGTTTCGGTGGCGTTACCATGGCATCGCCCTCATCCAAGGCGCGCAACCCGCTGCGCGCCGCTACAAACGGGAGAAACCATGATGAAGCACGCAATTTTTGCCAAAATTCTGAGCGCCGCACTGACGGCCGGAGTCCTCGCTGCGAGCACGATTTCGGTTCAAGCTGGCGAGGTCGGGAGGCGCGTCGAAAATCAGCAAGACCGCATCGCACAAGGCGTGCACAGCGGTCAGTTGACCTATCGGGAATACACGCGAGTCGACAAGGGTCTCGATCGCATCAACGCGCAGCGCATCCACGACTTGCAGGTGAACGGCGGACACCTGACGCCGGCCGAACACCGGCAGCTCAATCGCGAACTGAACCGCGAGTCAGACGCGATCTACTTCGACAAGCACAATCGCGCCGATCAACCCGGCGTGTAACGTAACCAGGAACCCTACGGGCGCGATTATTTCGCGACTTTGGCGACGTCGGCCGCACTGACCGGCGTCGCCTTGTTTCCCCACGAACTGCGAATGTACGTAAGCACGTCGGCAACATCGGTGTTGCTGAGCGTGCCTTTCCAGGCCGGCATGATACCCTTGTAATTCGCGCCGTTTACCGTCATCGGCATGTTGTTCGAGCCGTCCAGCACGATCTGGACGATTTTGCTCGGATCACCGGTGACGTCGGGATTGCCCGCCAGCGGTGGAAAAACGCCCGGAGTGCCCTGCCCGGCCGCGCCGTGGCAGCTCGCACAGTTGGTGCCAAAAACTTTCGCGCCGTTTTGCGACAGGTTACGCGAACTCGCAGGCGCGGCTGGGGCTGCCGCGGGCTTGGTTTGCCCGGCGGCGGCCTGCTCTTTCACGATCGCGAGCTGGCTATAGACCGAGAGGCCGACCGCGCCGACCACCGAGATCGCCGTCAGCCCGAGGATCCACGGGCGCCGGCGCAGCGAGCGCGAGGGATTGCGATCGATCCACGGCAGCAGGATGAGCAGCGTCACCAAACCGCCGGGGATAACGACGGTCGCCAGCAAGTTCGCGATCGTGACGACGCTGTCGGGCGCGCCTCCAGCGATGCGCAACATGCCATAGAGCGCCAAGAAATACCACGCCGGATAGGCGATGAACGTCTGCGTCGGATCGGCTTTCTGATCGAGCGGCGGCGGCACCACGATCGAGAGCACGATCATCACGATAAACACGAGGAACGACGCGAAGGCGTCCATGAACATCTGGTTCGGCCAGAAGCGTCCTTGTGGCAACTTCTTGAGATCGGTGTCGACCGGGGGTCCGGCCGACCCGTTGTGGCGGAAGATCACGAGGTGGCCGACGACCAAGAGCACCAGCAGTGCGGGCATCAGCCACACGTGCAAACCGAAGAACCGGTTGATCGTGAGCGTCCCCATACCCGCGCCGCCGCTGAGGAATTGTTGCGTCGGCTCGCCGATGAGCGGGACCGACGACGCGATGTTGATCGCGACCTGTGAAGCGAAGTACGCGTTCATGTCCCACGGCAGCAAGTAGCCGGTGAGGCCGAGCACGAGCGTGAAGACGAGCAGCAGGATGCCGACGACCCACATGATCTCGCGCGGCGCCTTGTACGCGCCCCAGATCAGCACTTGGAGTAAGTGCATGAACAGGAGTGCGATCATCGCCGTCGCGCCCCAATAGTGGAGGCTCATGACGAACCAGCCGAGCGGGACGTGATCGTAGATGTACTTGGTCGACTCCCACGCCGTCGCGGACGACGGCGCGTAGTAGAACGTGAGGAAGATCCCGGTCACG
>DATKGB010000201.1:0-3511 GCA_035544315.1 Verrucomicrobiia bacterium | reverse complement strand
GGGGGACTTCAGCTACTCGACGCGCTGCAACGCAACGCGAGATCGACCTTTGCCGAGCTCGGGTTGCTCGTCGGGCTCAAGCCGCCGGCGGTTCACGATCGCGTCAAGCGCCTGGAGACGCGCGGATTCTTGCGCGGCTATGCCGCGCAACTCGACGGCAAACGTTTGGGCCTGGAACTGACCGCCTTCATTTCATGCTACACGTCGCCCGACGCGAACTACGACGCATTCACCAAAACGCTGGCCGCAATGCCCGAAATCTGTGAAGTACACAGCGTTGCCGGGGAAGAGTCGTTCGTGTGTAAAGCGATGACGCGCTCGACCCAACATCTGGACGAACTGCTGACGCGGCTTAAATCCGTACCGGGGATGGCGCGCACCAAAACGACCATCGTGCTCGCGACGCCGTTCGAACGCGGCGGCATCACGGTGTCTTCGTGACCGGTCACCCGCTTGGCGTGCATCGGGTGCTCGAGCCGATTGGCGCGATGCCGCAGACGGCCTGGAAACTCGACAATACTCCCAAGCCGTTTGCCAACGAAGTGCTGTGCGATGTCGAGACGCTGAACATCGATTCGGCCTCGTTCAAGCAAATCGCCGACGTTAATGGCGGTGACGCCGGCAAGATCGCCGCGCACATTCTCGATGTGGTTCGCCAACGCGGCAAGCAACATAACCCGGTCACCGGATCGGGCGGCATGTTCATCGGTCGCGTGCTCGAAGTCGGCGAGGCGCTGCGTGCGCGGATCGACCTGCAGCCCGGCGAACGCATCGCATCGCTGGTATCGCTGACGCTCACGCCGCTCTTTATCGAGGCGATCGAACGCGTCGACGTCGCCACCGGTCGCGTCTGGATTCGCGGAAAAGCGATCTTGTTCGAAAGCGGTCTGTGGGCACGTTTGCCCGGCGATATCGCCGACGACGTTGCCCTAGCCGTGCTCGATGTGGCCGGAGCGCCCGCGCAAGTGCAACGCCTGGTCCAACCCGGCCAAAGCGTCGTGGTCATCGGTGCCGACGGAAAGAGCGGCATGCTGTCGTGCGCGCAAGCCAAAACGCGCGCGGGCGCAGCTGGGTGCGTCGTCGGCGTCGTTCCCGACCCGCAGACGGCTTCGGCGCAACTCTTACTCGATGCCGGCCTGGTCGATCACTTGGTCGCCGCCGACGCTTGCGAGACGCTCGCGATTTCGCAACGCGTGTTGGCCCTGATGCCCGATGGTGCCGACGTAACGATCAACTGCGTCAACGTCCCGGGAACCGAGCTCGGTTCGATCCTGTGCACGCGCCAAGGCGGTACCGTCTATTTCTTTTCGATGTCGACCTCGTTCACGGCCGCCGCACTCGGCGCGGAGGGCGTGGGCAAAGACATCACGATGATCGTCGGCAACGGCTATTGCAAGGGCCACGCCGACATCGCCCTTCAAACGCTGCGCGACAATCCGGCTATCGCCGATTACTTCAACGCGAAATATCTTCAGGGAGCGCCTTTATGATCGAGATCGCCCACAAGAAACCGCCCGTCGACCCCAAACAGTTTGAATACAAGAACGTCAAGCAGGGCGAGTTCTGGCGCCACGTCGCGGCCTACAAGGATGTCGACGAAGCGACGTTCATGGATCACCTGTGGCAGCAAAAGAAGTCGGTCAAGACGCCCGAAGAGCTGCTCGAGACGATCAAAGATCTTTGCTCTCCCGAGTTTTTCGCCGACGTGGAGGAAGGCTTTAGGCAAGCGCCGATGGCCGTGCGCGTTTCGCCCTACGCGATCTCGCTGATCGACTGGAACGATCCGGTCAACGATCCGATTCGTCGCCAGTTCGTCCCGCTGGCGTCGACCTTGCTGCCCGATCATCCGCGCTTGACCTTGGATTCATTGCACGAACAGGACGACTCCCCGGTTCCCGGGCTGGTTCACCGCTACGTCGACAAAGCGCTGTTCCTTCCGCTCAACGTCTGCCCGGTGTATTGCCGCTTTTGCACGCGTTCGTATGCGATCGGGCCCGACACCGAGAACGTCGACAAAATTTCGCTGGCCAAGACGCCGGCGCAATGGAACGACGCGTTCAAGTACATTTCCGAGCGTCCCGAACTCGAAGACATCGTGATTTCGGGCGGCGACACGTATCAGCTGCCACCAAAGAACATCGAGCTCATCGGAAACGCGCTGCTCGACATTCCGCACGTTCGCCGCATGCGCTTTGCGACCAAAGGCCCGGCGATCATGCCGATGAAGATCATCACCCATACCGAGTGGCTCGATGCGCTCACGTCGGTCGTCGAACGCGGCCGCAAGCTGGGCAAAGAAGTCGTGCTGCACACCCACTTCAACGCGCCCGAAGAAATCACGTGGATCACCGAAAAGGCGATGCGCGTGTTGTTCGAACGCGGTATCTATACGCGCAATCAATCCGTGCTCATTCGCGGGGTCAACGATACGCCCGAACGCAGCCAGTTGCTCGTCAAGCGTCTTGGCAACATCAACGTGCATCCGTACTACGTCTACATGCACGACATGGTCAAGGGCGTCGAAGAGCTGCGCACGACGATTCAAACCGCGCTCGATGCCGAGAAGTTCGTTCGCGGCAGCACCGCGGGCTTCAACACGCCGACCTTCGTCTGCGATGCTCCCGGCGGCGGCGGCAAACGCGACGTGCATTCGTTCGAGTACTACGACCGCACCAACGGCATCGCCGTCTACGCCGCGCCCAGCGTCAAGCCGGGCAAGGCGTTCGTCTACTTCGACCCGATCGACAAGCTTGCCGCCGACGCCCAAGCGCGTTGGGCCGTTGCCGAGATCGCGCAAGAGATGATCCGCGAAGCGCTGCACCATGCCGGCATCGGCGACAAGTCGTTGGTAACGGCCTAGCCGCCGGCCTTTTTGGCGACGCGGCCGTTCTTTGCAAACCAGGCAACGATCGTTTCGCGATGGTCGCCTTGGATCTCCACGACGCCGTCCTTGGCCGTACCGCCGCTACCGCACAAGCGCTTGAGCGCTTTGGCCGTTTGCGCGATCTCGCGCTCGGGCAAGCCGGTCACGATGCTCATGATGCCGCCGCGGCGTTTCTCGCGCGCGACGCGCACCACGCCGTCGCCTTGCGCGACGAAGCCACCATCGGTGGAATAGACGAGTTTACGATCGTCGGGCATGACGTTCGCGTTTGTTGCAGGCGGCGCTTCGACCTTTGCTTAAGCGCGTGCGATGAAGCGGATTGCGGTCTTCTGCGGCGCTCGTGCCGGCAAGGACGACGCCTACCTTCCGATCGCCGCCGACGCGGGTCACGCGATCGCGCGCGCGGGCTTTGGCCTCGTTTACGGTGGTGGCCGCGTCGGCATGATGGGGGCGCTCGCCGATGCCGCGCTGGCCGAAGGCGCCGAAGTGATCGGCGTAATTCCCGAATCGCTGGCGACGGCAGAAGTCGCCCATCGCGGGATCACGACGCTTCACATCGTTGGGTCGATGCACGAACGCAAAGCGCTGATCGTCGAGTTGAGCGACGCCTTCATCGCCCTCTTCTCC
>DATKGB010000200.1:0-9166 GCA_035544315.1 Verrucomicrobiia bacterium | reverse complement strand
GGGAGGGAAGACCTACGCTCACGGAACCACCACGGTCCCGGGCGGAAATCAAATCGCCGTGGTCCGCGACGCCGATCAGTTGGGAAGCCTCGGGATCAAGGCCAACCTCCGCTTCCGCGGGGAGTTCGGCGTGGTGCTATTGATGGGCCCGTATCATCGAACCGGCTATCGCCAAGTGATCGAATCGATTTCGGCCAGCGACGGCGGCGTTCGCGTCGTCGCGTTTGAAGAAGCGCCGGCCGACGGCGGCGAACCGTCGCGCGACTACCGTACGTACACGCTGTGGATCGTGCCCAATGCGGCGTATCGTCGCGGGGTTCCAGTCGAAGTCGTGACGCCGTCGAACGAACCGGTCGCCAAGACCGTGCTGCCGTAACGATCGTCGTTCGCGTGCATCCATCGATCGAACTCGACCTTCACCGCATCGAGCGGAATCTGCAAGCGTGGCAGGCTTTTACGGGGTTGCCGGTGCGAGCCGTCGTGAAATCCGACGGTTACAATTGGGGCGCGCGTCGCATCGTTGCGGCCCTGGATCGCGTCGCTGCCGGATTCTGCGTCGGCGACGCCGACGAACTCTTTGCGCTGCGCGGCGCGACGAAAAAGCCGGTCGTGGTGTTGGCTTCCGTCGACCCGTCGCTGCTTGCGGCGGTGCTCGATTTCGGCGGTATCCCGACGATCGCCGACGATGCCGAACTCGAACGCGTCGTCGCGTGGGGCGCGGCGCGCGGACGGGTGCCGCTGGTTCGCGTCGGCGTGTCGCCGGTGGCGGGTTGGAGCGGGGTGACGCTGGATGCATTGCGATCGTTCGCGCCGTCGCTGGCGCGCGCGGGTGTCCAGGTCGAGCCATGGACCCACGTCACCGACCCCGATGCGGCCGATTCACAAGTCGCGGCGTACCGCCGGGCTGTCGAGATTCTGGGCGCCGCCGGCGTTGCGCTGGCCGGCGGCGACGTGGCGGCCACGGCGGCTGCTGCCGCGGGCCACGTGGTCGGGGAGCGCACGCGCCTGGGCGCGGGCCTGTTCGGCGCGGGCCGCGCGACGGTCCCCGGCCTGCGGTGCGCCGTGACGGTCCGGGCGCCGATCGTCCGAACCGAGCGGGTTTCCGCCGGCGCGCGGGTGGGATATGGGAACGTAGCGTTGGCGGCCGACGCGAGCATCGCGGTCGCTCGTTGCGGCTATGCCGACGGATTCGCTAACGTCGGCAAGGGGATGGACGATATATTCTCGGTTGGCATGCAGTACGTGACCGTGCCGATCGAGCGAGCGGATGCCGACGGGAGCGTTCGTCTGATCGACGAGGATACCGATTTGGACCGCTTTGCCGACGTCGCCCGGCGAAGCGTTCACGAAGTCATCACCAACCTTGGCCTAGCTTCGCGGATACGAGGAGAACGTTGATTCAAACCGCCGAACCGTTGCGCGCACACGTCGATCGCTTGCCCTTCGTGTTGGAGCCCAACGACGATCCAAATGAAGCGTACGGCGTTCTCAATCCGGCGTGCACCCGCACGCGAGACGGGCAATTAGTATTGTTCCCGCGCGACGTGATGACCGGAAATATCTCTCGCATCGGACGCGTCAGAATGGACGTATCGGTCGACGATATCGTCGCGCATCGCGAGGGCTACGTGCTCGAGCCGGAAGCACCGTACGAACGTCGCGAGCATCCCGGATACGGCTGCGAAGATCCGCGCGCGACCTTTATTGCCGCGATCGATCGTTACGTGATGTCGTACACGGCGTTTGGCCCCGAAGGTCCGCGCATCGCCATCGCACTTTCGCAAGACGCGATTTCGTGGACTCGATTGGGCTTGATGCGTTTCGACAAACCGGGCATGCTCATCGGCGACGACAAGGATGCGGCGTTCTTTCCCGAACCGGTGTTCTCGCCGAGCGGCGTGGAGTCGCTAGCGTTCTATCACCGGCCGATGTTGCATCTGTCGGCAGTCGACGGGCACGCCGCGATTCCGATCATCGAACGCTTGCCGTTTGTCGACCGCGAGTCGATTCGCATCGGCTACGTTTCGCTGGCCGCAGTGTTGGCCGATACGGCTAATCTGCTCGAAGTCGCCGAGAGCGCGCTGGTCATGTCTCCCGATGCGGCCTGGGGTTCGATCAAAATCGGCTGCGGGACGCCGCCCGTGCGCATCGCCGAAGGCTGGATGTCGTTGTTCCACGGGGTCGACGTCATCGACGCTAGCGGGTCGGCGCCGAAGTTTCGCTATTGTGCCGGCATCGTCGTCCACGATCTGCGCGAACCGCACAAGATACTGTACCGCTCGCCGCACCCCGTGATGGTTCCGGAATCCGATCGCGAGCGCCGCGGCATCGTCGATAACGTCGTCTTCCCAACGGGCATCGATCCGCGTGCCGACCTTGGCCCACGCATCTTCGATATCTATTACGGCATGGCGGACTTTTCGATCGGCGCGGCGCGTCTGACGCTCTCCTAGGCCGTCGATTGCTCCGCTATTTTACGATCGCGAGCGTGATCGTGCTCGGTGCGGCGGTCCTCGCGGCCAACTGGTGGACTCGCCAGCCGCATGCGCGGCTGCGTATCGCGCGGGTTGCGGCGACGCCGATCTCGGCGACCGGCTACGCCAATAACGGTCGCATGCGCGCCGGAGCGCCGTTTATCGGCGACGCTCCGTGGGCGCTCTCGGCGCTTCCCGAATGTCTGCTGCAAAAAGCCGAGGCTAGTGGACCGCCCGCGTTCGTTCGAGCCGCGCTTCCCAAAGGCGCGCAACCGATCGCCGCTCCGGCCACGCTGCAGTATCGCGACTGCACGATCCAAATTCGCGCCGACGACGCGCTGGTGACTCGCGGTGCCGATCGCCTGCACATCCCACCGGACGCGCATTTCTACCGCCTCGGCAATCGCCTGCTGTTGCTGTACGAAGACGCGTCGGGCGCGCAGTTGCGAACCTACGCCCCGTCGAACTTCTAAACATCGCCATGTCGAGCATCGAACGAGAAGTCGCCCGCCGCCGCACGTTTGCGATCATTTCGCATCCGGATGCCGGCAAAACCACGCTGACCGAAAAGCTGCTGCTGTACGGTGGGGCGATCCACACCGCCGGTCAAGTCTCGGCACGCAAGCGCCAGCGCGCAGCTACCAGCGACTGGATGGAACTGGAGAAGCAGCGCGGCATCTCGATCACGTCGACGGTGCTGCAGTTTCCCTATAACGGCTTCACCATCAACTTGCTCGACACGCCGGGTCACCAAGATTTCGGCGAAGACACCTATCGCACGCTCCTAGCCGCCGACGCGGCGGTGATGCTGATCGATGCCGCCAAAGGCGTCGAGCCTCAGACCAAAAAACTCTTTGCCATCTGCCGCTCGCGCGGTATTCCACTGTTCACCTTCATGAACAAGATGGACCGTCCCAGCCGCAATCCATTAGAGTTGCTCGACGAACTCGAGAACGTCTTGGGAATCGGCGCGTTTGCGATGAACTGGCCGCTGGGCAGCGGCGAACGTTTTCGCGGTATCTACGATCGTGGGACGCGCGAGATGCACCTGTTCGAGCGCAGCGCTCACGGCGCCAAACGCGCGGCCGTGGCCGTCACCGACGTTCGCGACGAACGCTTACGCTCGCTGACCGACGATCAAACGTATCGCGAGTTCATCGACGGGCTCGAGCTGCTCGAGGGTGCGGGCGCGTCGTTCGATCGCAACGCGATGCTTCGCGGGGCCGTTACCCCGGTGTTTTTCGGCAGCGCGGTGACCAACTTCGGCGTCCAGTTGTTTCTTGACGAATTCGTCAAAATGAGTCCGGCGCCGGCCCCTCGCGGCGACGTTTTGCCGACCGACGAGCAGTTCACCGGCTTCGTTTTTAAGATTCAAGCGAACATGGATCCCCGTCATCGCGATCGGGTGGCATTCGTGCGCGTCTGCTCGGGTGAGTTCGAGCGCGACATGAGCGTGCGCAATCTGCGTACCGGCGCGACGGTTCGACTGTCGCGCGCGATGCGGTTGTTCGCCGACGAGCGCGAATCGCTCGACGCCGCTTATGCCGGCGACGTCGTCGGGTTGGCGAACCCCGGTGTCTTTGCCATCGGCGACGGCCTGTACCAAACCGTCCCGGTCCACTTCGAGCCGATGCCGACCTTCGCTCCGGAGCAATTCGCGTCGGTGCGGAGTATCGATTCCGCAGGCTACAAGTCTTTCGGGAAAGGCGTCGCGCAGCTGCGCGAAGAGGGAGCCATTCAGGTCTTCTATCCGTGGGACGTTCCGCGCACCGAGCCGATTTTGGGCGCCGTTGGAGCGCTGCAGTTCGAAGTCGCGAAATATCGTTTGGAAAACGAATACAACGTCAAGACGATTCTCACGACGTTGCCGTTTACGCTGGCGCGCCGAATCCAAGGCGAGCGCGAAGCGATCGCGCGCGCGCAATGGCCCTCCAACGCCAAAGCCGTCGAAGATTGGGAAGGCAGGCCGGTGGCGCTGTTCGAGAGCGAATGGTCCCTGCGTCTGGCCCAAGAGTGGAACCCGTCGCTGACATTTGCCGAGTTTACCGTCATCGGGACAGTTCAGGAAGTAACGCCGTGAGGCTCACGCGCTCGATGCTTGCCGCGGTTGCCATCGTCATGCTGGCGGCCTGTTCGTTTGAAAGCAAGAACGAACAACTCGCCCATCGGATCACCTCGGCGGTGATGGCCGACGACATGTCGGGGGTTCAGGCGTTGTTCACGCCCGACACGAAGATCACGCGGATTGAAGTGGTCGAATATTCCGGCGAGCTCAACGGCCAGGGCAAGCTCCACTCGATCGTCGAGACCCATCCCTGCGATCCGGGCTGGCACTGTTTCAATGCGGTCTTTGCCAATCGCATCTACCGCGAACACATGCGCCTCAACGCGAAAGGCCAAATTACCGATTGGTTCTTCCACGTCGCAACCACGCCGACGCCCTCCCCAGACCCGACGTGATGCCGACCTTCGAGGACGTCCAGTCGGCCGCACGGCGTCTGAAGGGCGTCGCTCATCGCACGCCGGTGATGACCTCCGCGACGCTCGACGAGCGCGTCGGTTCGCGCGTCTTCCTCAAGTGCGAGAACTTTCAGCGCATGGGCGCGTTCAAGTTTCGCGGTGCGTATAATGCGCTGGCATCGCTCGATGCCGCGCAGCGCGAACGCGGCGTGGTGGCGTTTTCCAGCGGAAACCACGCGCAGGGCGTGGCGTTGGCAGCCAAACTGCTGGGCATGTCGGCGACGATCGTTATGCCGCAGGACGCGCCCGAGAGCAAAATTGCCGCGACGCGCGGGTACGGAGCGGAGGTCGTTTTCTACGATCGAGCGACGATGAATCGCGACGAGATCGCCGGCGGCATCGCTTCAGAACGCGGCGCAACCTTGGTCTCTCCATACGACAACGAAGCGATCATCGCGGGTCAGGGGACGGCGGCGTTGGAGCTGCTCGAAGACATCGGCAGACTGGACGCGATCGTCGCGCCGGTCGGCGGCGGCGGTTTGCTGAGCGGGACCGCGTTGGCGGCGCACGGCGTCGACCCGTCGATCGCGTTGTGGGGCGTCGAACCCGAGGCCGGCGACGATTTCGCGCAGTCGCTCCTACGCGGCGAACGCGTGAAAATCGAGGTTCCGGCAACGATCGCCGACGGGCTGCAGACGCAATCGCCAGGCGCCCTGACGTTTCCGATCGTCCGCGAACGCGTTCGCGGGATCGTCACGGTGAGCGACGAGCAGTTGCGAGCGGCGATGCGCTTTGCGTTCGAGCGATTGAAACTCGTAATCGAACCCAGCGGCGCGGCTCCTCTGGCCGCGTTGCTCTCCGAGAAGCTGCCCGAACGTTACGGACGAATCGGGATCATCATTTCGGGCGGCAACGTCGACGCGCAGCGCTTCGGAGCGTTGATCGAATGACTACGGTCTAGGTTTGGCTGACGAGGCCGCGAGCGCGTGCCCGGCATCGGCGGTAACGACGGCGACTTGGGCTTTTGCTTGCGAGGTGACCGGTGCGTCGGCGCCGTCGATGATATCCAGCAAACTGAAAAGACGGAACGAGAGACCCGATAGTTGCGCTTCCTGTTTAGCGTCCTTGGTACTGCTTAGCGCAACCGAGACCCGATCGAGCAGCGTCGCTAGGCGATGCGCGAGGACGTACTGCTCGCGCAGTTGCGCCGGCGTCATCGCGACGCGCGGGTCCATCAGGATCGTGAGCGGTTGGGACGACATCGCGCCGTCGACGGCGAGCCGCACGGTGTAATGCCCCGGCGGAAGCAGCGCACCTTGCGGCACGCGCGGGGTGTCGTCATCGACGGCCGAGATCGGCAGATCGTAGGCCGGTGCATCGGGAACCGGCTCGCGGATGTCCCACACGAACCGATGCATGCCCGCGCCGGTTTCCGGCTTGCTAAACGGCCGCTCCCAGGACGTGGGTTTGTCGAGATCGCCGATCGGCGCCGGAGCGACGTCGTCGCTGGAGTACGAACGTACCACGCTCCGCGAAGCATCGAGAACATCGAGCCGGACGTGCTGGGCGTCGGCCGGGAGCGCGTAGTCCAGAATCGCTCCGTCGGGCGGGTTGGTGCCGGCGGGCTCTTCGGGCGGAAGCGGTGTATCGCTGTTGGTGTCGCGACGAACGCGGTACGCCGCTGCCGGAGCAAATAGGTGCGGTGTCGACCACGACCCGTGGCGCGCCAGTTCGCGCAACGGCTCGACGTCGTCGAGAATCCAGAAGCCGCGCCCGTGCGTGGCGACGATCAGATCGTTGCCGTGAACGATCGCGTCGCGCACCGATGTGTGCGGAAGATTGAGCTGCAACGACTGCCACGTCGCGCCGTCGTCGAACGAAACGTTTACGCCGTTCTCGGTCGCGGCGTACAGCAGGTTGTGAACGACCGGATCGACGCGTACGGCGTTGACCGGCTGTTGGGGCAGGCCACCCCCGATCGGCAACCAGTGCGCGCCGCCGTCGTGGGTGGAATAGACGTGCGGGGCCAAATCGTCCAACCGGAAACGGTTGACGGCCAGGTAGGCCGTGTCGTCGCTGCCGGGTGGAACGTCGATCTGCGAGATTTTGCTCCACGGTGTCAGATCCGGCGGCGTGACGTTCTTCCAGTGCGCGCCGCCGTCGCGCGTGATCCAAACCAACCCATCGTCGGTGCCGGCCCACAACGTTTTCGCGCTAACGTACGATGGTGCGAGCGCGTAGACGACGCCGCGATGGTTCCCGTTTTGTGGGTCGCCTTGCGCGAACGGCCCAAGGACGTCGGGCACCGCAGGATGCGCGCGCGTGAGATCGGGGCTTATCTTGTGCCAATGCATCCCGCCGTCGCTCGTTGCGAACACGACGTTGGTGCCGAAGTAGAGGATGTGCTTGTCGACGCGATTGAATGCCAGCGGCTCGGTGCGTATGGCGCGGAATGCGCGCGTTCCGGCAAGCGGCGACACTTCTTGGGTTTGGCCGCTGCGCTCGTCGTATCTTTCGACCTTTCCGCCATAGAAGACGCCCGGATGCAGCGGATCGGGCACGACGTACCCGTATTCTTCGGCGCCGGCGGGATGCCAGTCGCGTTGCGTTACTTCGCCCCAGGCGCCGCGACTGACTACGCACGCCGAGCCGCTTTCCTGTTGCCCGCCGCAGATCCAGTACGGAAAGCGATCGTCGGCGTTGACGTGATACATCTGCGCGGTCGGCTGGTTGTACCACGAACTCCACGTGCGTCCGCCGTTGAGCGAGATCGTCGCGCCCTGATCGACGCCGAAGATGATCGCGTCGGGATTGCTCGGGTTGATCCAGGCGGTATGGTAGTCGTCGCCGCCCGGCGCGCCTTTGATGGCGACCATCGTTTTGCCGCCGTCCGTCGATCGATACGCCGAGGTGTCGGTCACGTAGACGGTCTGCGAATCTTTCGGATCGACGGCTAGGGTGACCAAATCGTCGCCGCGTTGGGCGATTTGCGGCTCGTCGTTAACCTTGGCAAACGTGCCTCCGCCATCGTCGCTGCGATAGAGCGCGCCGCCCGGATCGCCGTCGGCGTACGCATCGGCATAGATGTAGACGACCTTGGAATTGCTGGGAGCGACGGCCACAAAGCTGCGTCCGAAGCGCTGGGGCAGCCCGGCGGTCACGGGCGTCCAGGTCCCGCCGCGATCGGTCGATTTGTAGACGCCGCTCTGCGGGATTTCAAACGAACTCCCGATCTCCCAGGGTGCTTGTCGTGCCGACCACAACGTCGCATAGACCGTGTCGGGATGCGACGAATCGATCGTCACATCGAACGCGCCGGTGTTTTCGTCCTTGTAGAGGACTTGCATCCACGTCGCGCCACCGTCGATCGTACGGTAGACGCCGCGCGTCGGGTTGGGGCCGTACGGATGGCCGAGCGCCGCAACGTACGCGACGTTGGCATCGCGCGGATCGACCGCGATCGCGCCGATCTGTTGCGCGTCGTCCAGACCCTGGTGCGTCCAGGTCTTCCCGGCGTCGGTAGATTTGTACATTCCGTCGCCGACCGCGAGATCCGGGCGTTGCAACCCTTCCCCGCTGCCGGCATAGATGACGTTGGAGTCCGACGGCGCGAGCGCGATCGCTCCGATCGAACTGGTGTCGGCCGCATCGAAGATCGGGGTCCACGTCCGACCGGCATCGTCGGTGGTCCAGATGCCGCCATTGACCGCAGCCATGTAGTAGCGCCGAATATCGCCGGGTACGCCCGCGACCCCGACGGTTCGCCCGCCGCGCGCCGGCCCGACGTATCGCCAGTGCATGCCGGCGTACATCGACGGAACGGCCTGCGTTTGCGCGCCCGCCGGCACCGCCGAAAAGCCCAAAGCCAACATTGAGATTAGTGCCACCAAACGACGACTCACGTAGCGCCCTCCTACTTTCAACTGTCCGCTACGACATCGCCCCGCCATCTTCCGGCCTGGCGACGTCGCTGGCATTGAGCTCGGAGCAGTTCGTCTGCGCGTTTACTACGGAGAAAATCGACCGATGTTGCCGCTTTGGTATTCCGTGAACCAGAGGGCCCGGTCCGGACCCGTGGTGATGAAGTAAGGTTGGCTGCGCGCGGCAGGGAGCGGGTATTCGGTGAACGCGCCGGAGGTGGTCACCCGACCGATCTTGTTGCCGTAGACGGGGTCTACTTCCGTGAACCAGAGGGCCCGGTCCGGACCCGTGGTGATGCCGGCAGCTCCCCC
>DATKGB010000199.1:0-9677 GCA_035544315.1 Verrucomicrobiia bacterium | reverse complement strand
GGGGGAGGAAGCGCGCTCGCTCGGTTCGGACGTGCCGTTTTTTTTGAGCGGCTCGGGCGCGCTGGTCGAAGGCACCGGCGAGCGCGTCACCGCCGTCGGCGCCCTGCCCCGCTGGCACGTGTTGATCGTGCAGCCGCCCATTGGTTCGAGCACTGCCGACGCCTACGCACGCCTCGATGCAATCGCTCGCCCGCCGCGCCCGCGCAACACGTCGGTGACGTTGCGAGCGCTGGCCGCTCTGCAGGGCGGCGATTTCGATGTCGCAACGAGTTGCCTGACCAACGATTTTCAGGATGTCGTCGCCGCCCAGCCGGCGATCGCGCGCGGGCTTACAGCGTTACGCGAGGCCGGAGCCGTCACGCCGCTGCTGGCGGGCTCGGGGTCATGCGTGTTCGCCTTAACGCAAACCGCGGCACAACGCGACGAGATCGCGACGCGCCTGCAATTGCCCGACGAGTTTGCCCGATTTGCAACGTCATTTCGTCAGCCTATTGCCTGGCGTGGAAGCGTGCCGGCGTGACGCCGATCGTTACCATCGTTTTGGCGGGCGGTCCGGCCGACGCCGTCGCCGCGCTCGAACCGGGCGCGCCGAACAAGGCGTTCGTGCGGATCGCGCGCGTGACGCTGGTTGCTCGCACGATCGCGGGATTGCGCGCCGCGCCCTCGATCGGCCGGATCATCGTGGTGGCACCGATCGCTTCGCACGATGACCCCGCGCTGGATGGAAGCGACGAGCGTCGGCCCGACGGCGTCAAGATTCGCGAGAGTTTACGCAACGGATTGGTCGATTTGCCGCCCGACGAGTTGGTGCTGGTCGCCACTTCTGACATGCCGATTCTCACCGGTCAAGCCGTCGAAGATTTTATCGAACGCGCGCGGCGCGCCGATCCGGATCTCGGCTACGGATGTCTGGAAAAGGCAACGCATCTCGCGCGTTTTCCCGAGGTGCCGCACACCTGGGTTCGCCTGCGCGACGGAACGTTCTGCGGCGGTGGCTTGATGGTCATCAAACCGCGCATGCTGCCCGCACTCGACCGCGTGATCGAACGACTGGGCGCAGCCCGCAAGAACCCACTAGCATTAGCCTCACTCTTCGGGTGGCGCATTCTGGCCAAATTCGCCCTCGGACGTTTATCGATCGCCGAAGCAGAAAAGCGCGCAAGCGATATTCTCGGCGCCGACACGCGCGCAATCGTTTCCCCTTACCCCGAAACCGCCGTCAACGTAGACCGCGTCACCGATGTAGCGTTGGCCGAGAAGCTAGCGCTCCGCTAGTAGTGCCGACCGGTGTCTTGGAACGAGGCTACGCACGAAATGCTGCCTCTGGTTCGACTACGGCCCTTTGGGCCTCCGCTCACCATGACACTGGCTATCCTGATCCTGGCGATCGCCAGCGTTTGAAGAGGTCGTTGGGGATGGCGAATTGGTCGAGGGCTTTGCCGACGGTGTGCGCGACGATGTCGTCGACGCTTTGCGGTTTGGCGTACATGGCCGGCATGGGCGGTAGAATTACCGCGCCGATCTCGGCGAGTTGCGTCAGCGTTCGCAAGTGGCCCAGATGCAGTGGCGTTTCGCGCACGACCAAGACCAGCTTGCGTCGCTCTTTGAGGCAGACGTCGGCGGCGCGAACCAGCAGGTTTGAGTTCATCGAATAGGCGATCGCGCTCGCGCTCTTCATCGAGCAAGGAATCACTAGCATGCCGTCGGTGATGAACGAGCCCGACGAGACCGCGGCGGCCAGATCGTCGTCGCGATGCACGACGTCGGCGAGCGCTTCGAACGCTTCGCCCTTTAGGTCGGTCTCCAGCGAGATCGTGCGCCGCGCCGCGTCGGTTAGGATCAGATGCGTTTCGACGTCGCCGATCGCGCGCAGCGCTTGAAGCGCCATATATCCATACGCGCTGCCGCTTGCGCCGCTGATGCCGATGACGATTCGTCGCATGACGCGCGATTCGACGGGTCGGCAGGGGCGCCTGGTTCGACACGAAAACCAAGCGGCGATCAATGAACTTTCCCCCGCTCACCGCAGCCTTCGTCTCCGATGCGCTCGCCTGGAGCCGCGATGGAGACGAAGCGCGCGTAGGGCGTTTGCTGCGTTCTCCGCGGTGCGGCGTGCCCCACGATGTCGGCGCCGCCTATGCCGTCGTCGCCGCTCGCTTCGGCGGCCTCCTGGATGCGATCGGGCGCGAACGTTTGGCGTTGCCCGCACCCGACCGCGATGCGGTGCTATCGTTCGCGCGTAATTTGGAACGACTGCGAGTCGCGTCGGCGCAAGGCGAGAGCGACCGGGCACTCACGGAGATTATCGACGACGTCTTCCCGGCGACCGACGCGGAGCCGTCGGAACCGCAGCACGACCTCGCGGCGCCGATCGCGCTGACGCAACCGCAAAGCGCCGAACCTGCGACCGGCATGCGCGCGCGTCAAAAACATTTTAGTGCGTCGTCGCTCAACGCCTACGTCGAATGTCCGCGCAAGTGGTTCTATCGTTACTCGTGCGCGGCAGTCGAGGATGCGGGCTCGTCGGCCTCCTTCTATGGGACGGCATTCCATGCGGCGCTAGAGGATTTTCATCAAACGTTCGACCGCCCCGATCCGGCCGACGAAGCGATCATGCTCGAACGCATCCACCACGATGTCGCGCGAGCGTTCGAACGGCACCGCGTCGATTTCGAGACCGATGTCGAGTTCGTGCTGCAGTTGCGCCGAGCGCAGCGCACCGCGGTCCGCTACGTCGCGTGGCTAGTCGCGCGCGCCAAGCGCTCCCCGTTTAGGGTGATCGGGCGCGAACTGCCCGCCGCACTGCAGATCGAAGGTTTCGATTTCATCGGCTTCATCGACCGGCTGGATCGCGACGAGGCCACCGGCGGCGTCAGCGTGATCGACTACAAGACCGGCGCAATCGCCGCCAGCGCGGCCGAATATCGCGACAAGGTTCGGCGCTTCGCCGATTTCCAATTGCCGTTTTACTATTGGGCGCGCGAAGCGGCCGGCGACCGCGTGGCCACCCTCGCGTTGCTGCCGCTCAAGGACGCGCTGCTGGACGTTGCGCCCATCGAGTTGGAAGTCGTGCCGATCGCTGCGGACGGAAAACGCCGCAAGGATGCGACCGTCGGCACGATCGGGATCAACGATCTGGAACGCGCTCGCACCAAAATGGCGCAAATCTGTCGCGAACTCACCGACGAATCGATCGCGCGCTTCCCCGTAACCGGCGATCCGTCGGCGTGCACGTATTGCGCGTACGCGATCGCTTGCAACGATCGGCCCCCGGCAGCCGAAGTGAAATTTGGCCGATGAGCGCGCCGTGCATCGCGCTGACCGGCGCCGCCGGCGCCGGCAAGACGACGGCGTTGCTCGAGCGCGTGACGGCGGCGCGTTTGCCGGGCAGAACGTTGCTGCTGCTCGCTCCCAGTACCGGCGCGGTCGATGTGTTGCGCGAACGGCTGGGCGCGGCCGACGACGTTCGGACCTCGACGTTTGGAGATTTCGCGGTCTGGCTGCTCGGCGAGTTCGAGCCCGCACGGGCGCCGCTGGCCCACGCGCGCATCATCGACGACGTTGCCGCCGAGGCGCGATTCTTCGAGCTTGCCGAACCGCTGTTGTCGCTAGCGTGGCCGGAGTTTGCCGACGGCTCCTTCGATCCCGAGGTCCCCGGCTTGCGTATGCCGCGGCGCTTTCTCGAAGCCGCGTTTCGTTTGATCCGCAAATTGCGCGACGCGCAGATCTCGCCCGAAGCATTTCTGCAGACCGCTCAAATCGGCGCGACCTCGTTTTACGCCAAGCCGCCCAACCTCGCCTCACCCGACCTACTCTATTACACCAAGGACGCGTATCGCGATTCGCTCGACGCGGATGGTGAGGAGTTGGCGCGCCAGTTTCGTCACGAAACGCACTTAGCAAAGATTCTCGCGAAGCTCTATCGCGGGTACGTCGACGCGCAGGCGCGACACGGTTTGCTGACGCCGCGCGATGCGGTCGCCGAAGCGACCGCACTGCTGGCGGGCGACCCCGCGTTTGCAGCAAACCTGCGCGAGCGATTTGCGGCGGCCTTCGTCGATGAGGCCCAGGATCTCACGATGGGCGAAATCGCCTTGCTGCAATCCTTTTTCGGATCCGAGCTCGCCGATGTAACGCTAGCGGGCGATCCCGACGGCGCCACCGCGACTTTTCGAGGTGCGCGACCGGATCGCGCGTTTGCAGCGGCGACCGAACGCATCGTTCTGGATCGCCGCCAGCGCACCGGCGCGGCTTTGGAAACCCATCGCGCGGAGTCGCAAATCGCCGAAGCACGATTCGTCGCCGACTGGGTCGCGCGACATCTGCGCGCGGGAACGCCCGCGCGTCAGATTGCAGTATTGTTCCGCTCGGTTCGCGCCGTGCGCATTTACGAAGAGGCGCTGCTGGCGCGCAACGTGCCCGTCCAAATCGCCGGCGACGCCAATCTCTACGAGGATCCGCGCGCGCTCGATGCGCTAGCCCTGCTCTGGAACCTCCACGATCCGTTCCGCCACGACTTCCTCTTGCGGACGTTGTCGGCGCCGGCAATGGCGCTGTCGGACGCATCGCTGATCACGCTCTGCGGCGAACCGCCCGACGCGCAAGCGATGCTGTTCATCGACGATGAGGTACCCGACGCCCAGCGCAGTTCGCGCTTCGATCCCAAACGTGGATTGCGCTTGGGCTGGAACCTGTTGCGCGGAGATGCCGACGTCAATCTCTCGCCGATCGCACGCGAGCGCATCGAAACGTTCCGGCGTCTGCGCGCTAGTTGGCTGGAAGCCCAAACCCGGCTCGCCTTGCCCGATCTTGCGCGGAAAATCTGGAGCGAAGGTTTGGCGGCCCTGGGATCGCCCGATACCGCGCGCGCGATCGGCCAATCGATCGTCTTGGGACGACTCTTGGGACGATTGGACGACCTTGCCCGGCGCGAGCCCAATGCGTCCCTGGGCGATTTCTTGGCCGATGCGGAACTGCACGCACGAAGCGACTTGGAGTCTTGCGATGACATCGTGGACGCCGACACGGTGCTTCTGGCGTCAGTCGGCGCGGTTCGCGGACGCGAGTTTTCCCACGTCGCGATTCCAAACGCGCGCGCTGGTGCGTTTCCGCGCTGGTACGTACCGGATTCGTTCCTGTATAGCCCGAGCTTGGGCATGATCGCCAAGGATAACGTCGGCGAGGCGAGCGCTTCGCGCACGGCCAAGTTCTCATATTATCTGTACAAGTTCAAGACGCGCGAACGCTATAACGAGGAAGAACGTCGCGCGTTTGTCTACGCAAGGCGGCGCGCTCGAGAATCGACCTTAGTGACGGCCTTCGGTAAGGCGACGCGCGGGTTGACCGCACCGGAATTTCTCGAAGAGCTGGGTAGCTCGAAATGAGCCTGCGCCTGATCGAATTGGCTCCGCACGATTATGCCGCGCGCGTGTTGCCCGTCAGCGCGTCGCTGTGGGCCGGGCGACGCGATCTGGAAACCTACGTCCGCCAGACCGTTGAAATCGCGAACTCGCCATATGGGAAACGCTTCTATCGAACCTTTGGCTTGTTTGAAGGCGACGCGCTCCTAGCGTCGTTTAAGCGATATCAGCGCACGATCCAGATGAACGGGAAGCGGCTGCGTGCCGTCGGCCTCGGGGCGGTATTTACGCCGCCCGAACATCGCGGACGCGGATATGCCAGCGCGATGTTAGCGATGCTCTGTGACCAACGGCGTGCGGCCGGCGACGACCTGGTCTACCTCTTCTCCGATATCAAGCCCGCATTCTACGCAGCGCTGGGTTTCATCGAGCTACCTTCGCGCCTTATCTCCCTGCGCGCCGACGGCTTGCCCGGCAAACGCATCGCCGTCGATGCGATCACCCCGCGCGATTGGCCCGCGATCGGGCGTTGCTTCCAAGGGTTGGATTCAACCCGGGCGTGGGGGTTCGAGCGCGACGCGGCGGTTTGGAATTGGATTCGCTTACGGATCCTGCACGGTTCCGAACATCCGGTCGGCAGTCAATGCAATCTGGCGGTTCGGCGCGGACGCACGATCGTCGCCTACACGATCGGCGTACGCGCGCCCGAACACGACGCATATATCGTCGACGAGTACGGGTTTAGCGACGCCGCCGGCGCGGCGCTCGTACCCGGCCTGCTGCGCGGTGCCGCCGGCGATTTGCGCCGCGTGGTTGGATGGTTACCGCCCGACGTCGCCCGCGCGTGCTTGCCGCGCGGATCGGTGCGCGCGCGTCGCGACGCCATCTTCATGGCGCTCGCGCTTACGTCGAACGGACGGCGCCTTGTGGAGCTTGCCGGCGATCGTTCGCGCGGCGACGGTGTCTGGTCAACCGACCACGTGTGAAGTCGGCGCACCGAACAGCGACTGCTGCAGCGGATCGCCCGTCGAAAGCGATGCGACGCGCGTGCCCAGCAAGCGCACCGGCGTATCGCCTACCTCGGCTCGGCGCAAGCAATAGACCGCGGCTCGGTAGATGCGCCGCACGTCGCGCGTGGGTTCGGCCAGACTGGTTTGCCGGCCGACGATCGAATGGTCGCTGCGCTTGACCTTGATGCCGACCGTCGACGCGCACAAACCTTCACGTTCGAGTTTGGCCGCGACGTCGCGCGCCTGTTCTTTGAGCATGCTCAGGAGCGTCGCTTCGTCGCGAACGTCGTATTCAAACGTCTCCTCGCTGGAGATCGATTTGGTTTCGCGATCGCTTTCCACGCGTCGCGCATCGATACCACGTGCCAGGTGACCGACCTCGCGACCCCACGAGCCGAAGAGCGCGTATAGGCCCGCGTCGTCGAGCACCGCAACGTCACCGATCGTCGCGATGCCGCGGAGGCTCAGCCGGGCTTGGGTCTTGGGACCGATGCCCCACAAACGTCCGGCCGGCAACGGCGCGAGAAACGACACCTCATGACCGGGCTCGATTGCCAGCAGACCGTCGGGCTTGCACAAATCCGATGCGATCTTGGCGATCATCTTTCCGGTGCCCACCCCGGCGCTAACCGTCAGCCCGGTCGCCGCGCGCACGTCGGCTCGCATTTGCGCCGCGAAATCGCGCGCTTGCTCGAGCGTACAATCGCCTAGATCGACGAACGCTTCGTCGAGCGAGAGCCCTTCGACGGCATAACCGCGGGCGCCGAACACCTCGAAGATCGCGCGCGATACTGCTTTATATTTAGCCATATCGGGCGCGACCACGGTCAAGTGCGGGCAGGCTTCCAGGGCGCGATACAGCGGCATCGCCGAACGCACGCCGAACGGTCGCGCTTCGTACGATGCCGTCAACACGACCGCGCGACGGCTCGATCCGGCAATCGCCACCGGTTTTCCGCGCAGCGAAGGGTCGTCGCGCACGGCAACGCTTGCATAGAATGCGTCGACGTCGAAGTGCGCGATAAACATCGTCGTGCCCGCCGACGTTACAGCGGGGCGCCCGCGCCCTTGAAGATCGCGCGAATCGCTTGCAGGTTGCGTTCGTCGTCGGCGTCTTCACCGGGCGTCTCGAGAATGGCGGTCTTTGCGTGCAACTCCTTTCGCGCGGCCAGCGCCCGAAAACCGTCGAACCCGATGTTGCCGTCGCCGATGTGCCAATGGCGATCGCGATTTCCGCCCAGCGGCACCTGCGTGTCGTTGAAGTGAAACATCGCGACCCGGTCCAGACCGATGCATTCGGCGGCTTCGTCGACAAACGCGTCGACGCCGGCTTGCGAGTCGATCGCGTATCCGGCCGACCAGGCGTGCGCGGTATCCAGACAGACGCCCAGCTGCGGATGATCGACGGTGCGAACGAACGCGCCCAGTTCGACCAGCGTTCCGCCGGCAAGATTTCCCGATCCCGCCGAGTTTTCCATCACCAGTGTGACGCCCGGCGCTATCGTTTTCAGAGCGCGCTCGAGCGCACGACAAATCGCTACGAAACCTTCTTTAGGGTCCCGTTGGCCGTACGAACCCAAGTGCGTGTTGACCAAGGCGATTTTCCCGGCTGCCGCGCACGCCAGATCGTGTTCGAGCAAACGCTCCGAGCCCGCGGCGATCTTCTCGTCGATGCTGGCCAAGTTGATGAGGTAGGGCGTATGGATAACGCACGGATCGATGCCCGCGGCGGCGCGCATCTGCGCAAACGCTTGGAGTGCGGCGATATCGATCGGACCGGTGCGATAACTGCGCGGGTTACTGGAAAAGATCTGCATCGCCGTGCAGCCCATCTTCCTGGCAGAGGCCACCGCGGCGGCGTAACCGCCGCCCACGCGAACGTGCAAACCGATGCGCATCTACGTTCGGCCGAGAGCGCGCGATCCCGAGGTCGCGAGCGCGTCGAAACCGCTCACGTTTCGTCTACGGGAGCCGCGACCAGGAGATCGAGTTCGAGCGGCTGGCCGGGTTCGAGTTCGAGTTCCGGCAAATCTTCGAGCGAGTGAAGGCCGAACGACTCGAGAAACAAGGTCGTGGTTTTGTAGGTCATCGGACGCCCGATGACGTCTTTGCGAGGGCCCTCGACGATCAGCCCACGGTCGAGTAGCGTGCTCACGACGCTGTCGGAGTTGACGCCGCGGATCGATTCGATTTCACCCTTGGTCACCGGCTGCCGGTGCGCGACGATCGCCAGCGCTTCGAGCGCGGGCGTCGAGAGATTACTTTTGGGCGGAAGCAGATAGGCTTCCACGACGTCGCGCGCCATCGGCGCCGAGGCGAATCGATATCCGCCGCCGATTTGGCGCAGCACCACACCCCGATCGTTGTAGTCCTCGCCGATCCGGGCCAGCGCCGTGGCGACGGCAATGTCGCTCGCGCGGGTCAGCTTGACGATCTGCTTGATCGTCAGCGGTTCGCCCGCAACAAAGAGCAAGGCTTCGATCGGACGCCGGATCGCTTCGACGGTCGCGTCGAGATTTTCAGACGCCAGCTCGTCGAGAGCCGGGGTTTCAAGAACGGTATCGTCGATGTGTGCGCTCATGGTTCCTGACGTGCGTGGATGACCGAGAAAAGACGGATGTCTTCAAAGTGTTCGGGCTGCTCGAAATCGATGCGGCGGCGGCGAATCAGTTCGAGGATCGCCAAGAACGTCACGATAATCACTTCGCGGTGCATGCCCAACTCGCGGCACAGCACCGAAAAATAGACTTCGCCCCGTTCCTTGATCCGCTTGGAAATGTAATCCATCTGCGCGATCAACGAGAAATGCTCGCGCGCGATCGAGCGTTTCTCCGGTCGCGCTTGGCGAAGCATTGCGATGAACGCGACGCCGAGTTTGTTCGCGTCGACGCGGTAGCGCTGCACGAGATCGCTGGTCGGATCGCCGCCTTCGCGATAATAGTAACTGCCCGCTTCGGCCTGGCGCGAACGCAGTTCGTCGCCCAGTTCGCGATACTTCGAGTAGGCGACCAGACGACGGCGCAGGCGCTCTTCGACCTCTTCGGCCGACTCTTCATCTTCATCGAGGAACTCGCTGGGAATTGGCGGCAGCAACGCCTTGGACTTCAAAAATAACAGCGTTGCCGCGATGACCAAGTATTCGGCCGCGATCTCGACGTCGAGATCTTCCATCATCGAAACGTAGGCGAGGTACTGCTCGGCGACCAACGCCAGCGGCACGGTCGCGATGTCGAGTTGGCGCTCTTTGACCAGGCCGAGCAAGAGGTCCAGAGGACCGTCGAAAACGTCGATCTGAACGCGGCAAGCG
>DATKGB010000198.1:0-31166 GCA_035544315.1 Verrucomicrobiia bacterium | reverse complement strand
TTCCATACGACATATCTTGCGCCGCTGCCGCACGTGGCGGCGGACGAAGGGCGCGTCGTACAAGTCTTGACGAATTTTCTTTCGAACGCGGTGAAATATTCACCGCGCGACTCAATCGTCAGCATCGAAATCAAGCCGCTCGACGGAGAGGTTCTTTTCACCGTCAACAACGCCGGGCCAGGAATCTCCGCCGAAGACCGCGATAAGGTGTTCACGCGCTTCGGGCGCATCTCCCAAGGCGAGGGAGCCACCGGCCTGGGACTCTACATCTGCAAACAACTCGTCGCGATGATGGGCGGTCGAATCGGCTTCGATAGCGATCCCAATCGACGCACGGCATTTTGGTTCGCCCTGCGGCGCGCCGACACCGCATAGGATGTTGGCGCGCGTCGTCGTGACGGCGCGCGCCAACTCGTTGCGTTAGCCGTGCTTGGCGCAGACCCAACCGTCGTGCGCCTTGCGCGCAACGCATAGCGTCGAGCGCTTGGCAGCCGCGCGTGCGGCGGTTTCAGTCAAGTAAGGCGTCCGCGACGACGTCGCACGGCTCGCCGTTGCAGGCGTACGCAGAACGGACGATTGCAGTCTAAAGTTCACAGCCGAGGCGACCGTGCACCCGACCGTAAAAGTCTGAGCCGATAACGAGCGATACCGCGGCGCGCGAACGTTCGCGGTATAGTTTCCGACGGGGAGCGCGAGGAATATCGCACGGCCGTCGACGCCGGTCTTGACATCGGCTCGCATCGGTCCGCTAATGATAACGTCTGCACCGGAAATCGCCTGTGTGGTGCGCCGATCCGAGACACTCGCGACGATCTGGCCCTGATCGCCGCATGAGGTTTGGGCGTATGCCATCTGGACCGCGCCGTTCAACGGCACAAATGTGACGGGTAACCCGCCCGCGCCGCTACCGGTCCCGCCGTTACCGCCCGAGCCGCCGCCGCCCGAGCCGCCGCCGCCCGAGCCGCCGCCGTTCGTGGTCGCGCAGGATGCGTTTATCGCCACGCATGCCGTAGGGTTGGTCAAGTCGGCGACTTGTCCGCCGACCATTCCCACGACATTGATAGTATCGAGCGGTTGTACGACGATCGGCAAACCAACTGCAACGTTGGTGACTGCGCCGACTAGCGTGGTCGAACTGGATCCCGGAAGGGCGACCGTCAGGTTGCCTTTGCCGGTGGCGCTGATCGTGCCGACCGATGCCGAGCAACCGGCGTTAATCGTGACGCACGCGCCGGCTTGGATGAGATTGGCAACATTGGCACCGGCGGCGATCCGCACGTGCGTGGCATCAAGAGGTGTCAACGTTACCGGAACGCCGATCCCCAGGCCGATCGGTGAGATATGGCCCAGGTAGCTTTGAATATCGCCGTTGGAAAAGCGCACGATCGCCGTCGTTGGCGAAAGCGCGACGACACGTCCGTGCTCGGATCGAGCGCACGACGCATTGATCGTCGCACATAGATGGGCGTCGGCCAGCGTCGCGACGCGCGCGCCGGTTTGTATACGAACGTGAGCGCGATCGAGGAATCGTATCGTTATCGGCGCGCGTACGTTCAATCCGGCAAGCGACGTTTGCCCGGCAAACGTGCGCACGTCGCCGTTGGGTAGTTGGACGGTGAGAAGCCGTCCGTCGATCCCGATCACGGCTGCAGCCACCCCTCGGCTACCATGCTGCGGATGTTGGGTGACGTCGAGCAGGTGCGATAACATCGCCGTTGAGATCAGCGCTTTGGCGTCGATTCCGTCAGGAACGTCCAACGCGACCGTATGACCGCGCAACGCCGCCAGTTGTGCGACGAGGCGCGCATCCGCAGCGAAAGTCTGTACGGTTGCGCCAACGCGCAGTGCTATGCGCCCGCCGCTCGCCGACTGGATGCGACCGACGTAGATATCGGCAAGACTCGAGGCGGGTGCCAATCCGAACAGCGAGAGGGTCACGCTTCGCCCGAAATCGCGTGAGACCGCGACCAAACGCGTACCGACGCGCATTGCTGCTGCTGCCTTAGGATCGACCGACGCTGCAAAAACGATGCCGGTCGGTGCGACGAAGCCGACGATCCCATCGGCCGATGCGACGATCGTACCACGAACCGTTTCGTTTCGACCGACGATCTCAGTCACGTTGCGGCCGTCTAGACTACGCAGCATCACGTTCTTTCCAAGAAACGGACGAAGCTCAGTTGCTAAACCGGTGGATAGCCCGAGGATCTGCGTGTGGCCGTCACTCGTGCGTAGTTGGACCTGACCGGCCGTGACCGCGGTCACGCGGCCGACGATCTGCTCGCGAGCCATCAGCGCGACGATCGCGCGGACTTCGGGGGCAACGTCAACTTGTCGGGTTCCAAAAACGGGCGTTTGCGCGCCGGAGGAAGACCCGATGCTCGCAAAGCTCGGCGTGAGGCCGCCGACACCTGCGGCTGAAAGCGTCGAGGACGGGCCGCTCAGCCCGCTGCCCACACCGCCAAGCGCACCCGCACCCAACACACCACCGACCGTAGCGCTCACGGCGCCACCCACGACACCACCGACCGAGCCGCCGCCCGGCAGCGCGCTTCCAATTACCTTAAGCAACCCGCTCGCGACGGGCGCCGCGTTCAGACTAGACGGCAGGGAGGCCGCCGTGATTAAGAGGAGTCCGGCCAGAGCGCTGACCGCGCGGATACCGATTGTTCGTGCCATACCGTTGCTCACATCAATTCTCCGTTTTAGGGAAATGCAGAGTGAATTTGCATTGTTCCCACTTCTGCGGTTGACCGTAGCCCGCTCGACAAAGTAGAATTTGGTACTTCCAACCATCCGCTCGCTTCCGTTAGGCACCGTACCCGTGAAAACACGCCCCGACATCAGAAACGTCGCCATCATCGCCCACGTCGACCACGGCAAGACGACGCTGGTCGACGCCATGCTGCAGCAGAGCGGCGTCTTCCGAGAGGGCCAACGAGTCGAAACGCGCGTGATGGATTCCAACCCGCTCGAACGCGAACGCGGGATCACCATCCTGGCCAAGAACACTGCGGTGCGACACGGAAACGCCAAGTTCAACATCGTCGACACGCCCGGCCACGCCGACTTCGGCGGAGAAGTCGAGCGCGTGCTGCAGATGGTCCAGGGCGTCTTGTTGCTGGTCGATGCCGCCGAAGGCGTGATGCCGCAAACCCGCTTCGTGCTGCGCAAAGCGCTCGAACTGGATCTGCGCGCGATCGTGGTCGTGAATAAAATCGATCGTAAAGATGCGCGTTCGACCGAAGTCGTCAACCAAGTCTTCGACCTCTTCATCGAATTGGGCGCCAGCGAAGAACAGGCGGACTTTGCCGTGCTGTTCACTAACGCACGCGCCGGCATCGCGAAGAATAACCTCGAAGACGAAAGCAAGGATCTCGAGCCGCTCTTCGAAGCGATCCTGCGTCACGTCCCCGAAGCGCCAGCCGAAGACGGCCCGTTCCAGATGCTCGTCTCGGCGATCGATCATAACAAGTACGTGGGACGCATCGGCATCGGTCGTATATTCCGCGGAACGTCGCGCGTAAACGCGCCGATAGCTAAGGTCTCGCGCGACGGCTCGGTCGAGTCTGGTTTGCGCCTGACCACGATGCTCGCGTTCGCAGGTTTGGAACGCATCGAAATCGAGGAGGCCTCGGCCGGCGACATCATCTGCGTGTCGGGTATCGAAGGCTTGAACATCGGCGACACGATCGCCGACGCGTCGGCGCCCGAAGGCATCCACGCGATCGCCGTAGACGAGCCCACGGTATCGATGTCGTTCAGCGTCAACAACTCGCCGTTTGCCGGCAAGGAAGGCAAGTACGTCACCTCGCGTCAAATTAGCGAGCGCCTTACGCGCGAATTGGAGTCCAACGTTGCGCTACGCGTCGCGGACACCGAGAGCGCCGATACGTTCGAAGTTCGAGGCCGCGGCGAACTGCATCTCTCGATCCTCATCGAGACCATGCGCCGCGAAGGCTACGAGGTGCAGGTCTCCAAACCGCAGGTCATCGTCACCGAACGCGACGGCAAGCGTTGGGAACCCGTCGAATACGTCGTCGTCGACGTCGCGGACGAATACTCGGGCGCCGTCATCGAAGCGTTGGGCCGCCGCAAAGCCAGCATGTCTAACATGTTCAACGTCGGCGAGTCGCGACGCTTGGAATACACCATGCCGACCCGCGCCATCTTCGGATTGCGCGGCGAATTGTTGACGCTCACGCGCGGCAGCGCCGTGATGTCGCACACCTACTACGACCATCAGGAGTGGCAGGGCGAGTTGCCCGGCCGCAACGTTGGCGCTCTGGTCGCCAGCGATACGGGCCGCACGACTGCATACGCGATCGCAGGCGTCGAGCAGCGAGGTCGCTTTTTCGTCGGTCCCAGCGCCGACGTCTACGAAGGCATGGTCGTCGGCCGCGCCAACGACGACAGGGACGTCTCGATCAACGTCGTCAAGGAAAAGAGACTGACCAACATGCGCGCGTCGGGGTCCGACGACAACGTAAAGCTCGCGCCGCCCGACGACTTGAGCCTCGAACGCGCGATCGAGTTCATCGACGACGACGAACTGGTCGAGGTCACGCCCAAGTCGATTCGTATTCGCAAGCGCATCCTTATCGAGAGCGAGCGCTTGCGCGCGCGCAAGCGCGAAGCCGGGCGGGCGTGAGTTTTCGCCCCGGCAACGTCGGGCGTCGTATCGCGCGCGGAACCCACACCCTGGCGCAGGGTTTCGCCCAGTTTCTATTGCGCGGCAGGACGGCCGACCTAGCCGTCGCCGTCGTGATCGGCGCCGCCATCGGCGGGTTGATTACCGAGTTCGTTAAGGACATCTTCACGCCGCTGGCCAGCGGGTTCATCAGCTGGCGTGGCGGCACGGCGACCCTAACGGAGTGCAAAGCCAACGGCACGGCGTGTTTCCGAGGCTTTCCAATCTACTACGCCAACTTCATCGACGCGTTCTTATCATTTCTAGTGGTCGCGCTGGTCGTTTATTTCTTTGTAATCGTGCCGACCAACAACCTCGTAACCAACGCCTATTTCCAACCGCCGGCGGACCCCGCCATGCGCAAGTGTCCGGAATGCCAAGCCGATATCCCCAAAATCGCACGCCGCTGCATGTACTGCACCCAACCCGTCCAACCGGTAAGTTAACTGTCAGGTTGCCACAGTAAACGTTAGTTCGCCGTTGGGATCGTTGAAACCGACGTTGACGGTCGCGCCGTCGGGGATGTCGCCAGCGAGGATCTTACGGCCCAGCGGAGTTTCGAGTTCTTTCTGAATCGTGCGCTTTAGCGGGCGCGCGCCGTAGGCCGGATCGTAGCCGGCTTTGACGAGATGACGCTTTCCCGCGTCGTCGAGCGACAGCACGATCCGTCGATCGGCTAACCGCTTACGCAGGCGGTCGAGTTGAATGTCGACGATGTGGACCAACTGCGCTTCGTCGAGCGCGTGAAAGACGATGATTTCGTCGACCCGGTTGAGAAATTCCGGGCGGAACTGTTGGCGCAGCTCGTCGAGCACGGTCGCGCGCATTACAACATAGTCGGCGCCATCGAACGAACCTTTGTAATCGAGAATGCGGTGACTGCCGACGTTGGACGTCATGATCACGATCGTGTTGCGGAAGTCGACCGTGCGGCCTTGACCGTCGGTCAATCGCCCATCGTCGAGAATTTGCAAGAAGACGTTAAAGACATCTGGGTGCGCTTTCTCGACCTCATCGAACAGGATCACCGAGTACGGCCGACGCCGAACCGCTTCGGTCAGTTGGCCGCCTTCATCGTAGCCGACGTAACCCGGAGGCGCGCCGAGAAGCCGCGCGACGGTATGTCGCTCTTGATATTCCGACATGTCGACGCGAATGAGGGCACGCTCGTCATCGAACAAATAGTCGGCCAGAGCGCGCGCCAACTCGGTCTTTCCCACGCCGGTCGGGCCCAGGAAAATGAACGAACCGATCGGACGATTGGGGTCGGCCAGCCCGGCTCGCGAACGGACGACTGCTTCGGCGACCGCCGTGACGGCTTCATCTTGGCCGATTACGCGCCGGTGCAACTCTTCGCCGAGATGCAATAACTTTTGTTTCTCGCCCTCGAGGAGTTTGCTGACCGGAATACCGGTCCAGCGCGCTATCACCCCGGCGATGTCTTCTTCGTCGACTTCCTCTTTGGAGAGGCGCCCGCGACCTCCGCGGGTTGTAAGCGCTTCTTCCTCGGCGCGCAGTTCTTTTTCGAGATTCGGCAGCGCTCCGTACTGCAGTTCGGAGGCACGACCGTAATCGGCTTGGCGCGTGGCCTGTTCGATCTGCACTTTGGTCTGCTCGATCTTGTCGCGCTGCGTCTGCAGCTTGGCCGCGGCGTTGCGCTCGGCTTCCCATTGAAGTTTGAACGACGTCTGCTCGTCGCGCAGATTGGCGAGTTCTTTTTCCAGCGCGTCGAGGCGTTGACGGCTGGGGGTATCGCTCTCTTTGCGCAACGCTTCGCGCTCGATCTCCAATTGCATGATACGTCGCGTCAACTCGTCGAGCTCTTGGGGCATCGAGTCGATTTCGGTGCGCAGCTTGGCTGCGGCTTCGTCGACCAAGTCGATCGCCTTGTCCGGCAGAAAGCGATCGCTGATGTAACGATCCGAAAGCGTTGCCGCGGCGACCAGCGCGGTATCCTTGATCCGCACGCCGTGATGGGCTTCGTATTTCTCCTTGAGACCGCGCAAGATCGAGATCGTATCTTCGACCGACGGCTGATCGACCTGCACCGGCTGGAATCGCCGCTCTAGCGCCGCGTCTTTTTCGATATATTTGCGGTACTCGTCAAGCGTGGTCGCGCCGATCATGTGCAGTTCGCCGCGCGCGAGCATCGGTTTGAGCAAGTTGCCGGCATCCATCGACCCTTCGGCCTTGCCGGCGCCGACGACGGTGTGCAGTTCGTCGAGGAACAGCACGATGCGACCCTCGGATTGCTGCACGTCCTTGAGCACGGCTTTGAGGCGCTCCTCGAACTCGCCCCGATATTTCGCGCCGGCGATCAGCGCGCCCATGTCCAACGAAACGACGCGCTTCTCTTTGAGACCTTCGGGAACGTCGCCGCGCACGATCCGTTGCGCGAGGCCTTCGACGATGGCGGTTTTGCCCACGCCGGGCTCCCCGATGAGGACCGGGTTGTTTTTGGTGCGACGCGAGAGAACTTGAACGATGCGTCGGATTTCGTCGTCGCGTCCGATCACGGGATCGAGTTTGCCACGTTCGGCTTCTAGGGTGAGATCGCGGCCGTAGCGTTCCAGCGATTTGTAGGTGCCTTCGGGATCGCGCGTGGTCACGCGCTGATTGCCGCGCACTTCGCGCAACGCAGCCAGCAGCTTATCGTAGGTCAGCCCGGCGTCGGCGAAGAGCCGTCCGATAGAACCGCTGGATTGGCTCATCGCCAGTAACACGTGTTCCACCGAGACGTAGTCGTCTTGCAGTTTCTCGGCCTGCGTCTGTGCCACGCTCATCAGACGCGCCAAGTCGCTCGAGAGGGTGACCTGCGCGGAGTCGGCGTTCGCCCCGGAAAGTCGGGGCAACCGGCCGATTGCATCGCTCACGCGACGCGCGAACGCTTTGGGATCGGCGCCGGCTTTGGCGAGGATATCCGGGGCGATGCCGCGCTCTTGATCGAGCAGCGCGGCAAGCATGTGCTCGGGCGCGGTCTGCGTATTGTGTTCGGAAAGCGCGCGCGAATAGGCGGAATTCAGCCCGTCCGCGACGC
Organism: Verrucomicrobiia bacterium; assembly: GCA_035544315.1. Taxonomy (GTDB): domain Bacteria; phylum Vulcanimicrobiota; class Vulcanimicrobiia; order Vulcanimicrobiales; family Vulcanimicrobiaceae; genus JALYSX01. The sequence goes on along the minus strand of DATKGB010000198.1, from coordinate 23,439 downwards.
GTTCGGTCATACGATCGGCGTTCATCGTCTAGGGCAGGAGTTCGAACGTGAAGCTGCCGCCTTCGGTCGTACTGGCCGTCTGCGCCGAGCCTTGCAATTGAGCGAACATTTGCGCCATCGGTCCGGCCGGAATAATGCTCGAGGCCATGTCCTTGAACATCGCGCCGAAGGACGGCGCGACGTTGAGCAGGCGTCCGAGGTGCCGTCCGTCGGCAACGGCGATCGTCTCGGCCTTCGAGCGAGCGGCGTGAGTTGCGTCCGCCAGTGCTTTGGCATCAAGCGCGTCCGCATCGCGCGGCACAACCGCCAACGCATCGATCGTAAAGCGAGCGGCCGCGAGGCGACCGGCGACGCTTTGAAGATCCGCGGGCGCGACCGAAACGGTGGCGCTTTCCGTGGGGGCGGTGCCGTCCATGGTGGCCTTCGACCCGTTATCGCGAACCGTCGCGTTGGGGCCGGCGGCTTTGGTAATCGCGCTCAACGAACGGGCGGCTTGCAGGTACGATTGCGCTCCAGACTTGGCCAGTAGCTTGTCGTTAACCGTAAACTCGATGAGGACGTCGCTAGTAGTGGCGGTTGCCGACGCATAGACCGTCACGCCGGCCGGTGCGATGGTGAGAACTTGCGCGACGGCCGGCGCGCAGCATAGCAGCAGTGCGGTCAAGACGATACCCAAACGTTTCATAAGTGCCCACTCCTCGATCCGCGCAGCGCGCAATCGTTAACTTCAGCGATAAGACGGCGCTTTGAAACGTCGTCGATGAACGAAGCTTCAAACGAGTTTTTGGCCAGGGTCGCCAGCTCCTCGTCCGTCAACCCCAACGCGTCGCGAACTGCGCCGAAATTGTCGGCGACGTATCCGCCAAAGTAGGCCGGATCGTCGGAATTGCACGTCGCGACCAGGCCCGCGTCGAGCATCCGCTTGAGCGGATGGGCGGTCAAATCGCCGACCACCTTGAGCCGAAGATTCGACAGCGGGCAGACCGTCAGCGGGACGCGTTGGCGCACCAGGCGGTCGACCAACGCGGCGTCCTCCAAGCAGCGCACGCCGTGATCGACGCGCGAAACCTTGAGCAGATCCAGCGCTTCCCAGACATACTGCGGCGGACCCTCTTCGCCCGCGTGCGCGACGGTCAAGAAGCCTTCGGCCCGCGCGCGGTCGAACACCGCCGAAAATTTCGAGGGCGGATTGCCGACTTCGGCCGAATCCAAACCGACGCCCACGATGCGATCTTGATGCGCGACCGCTAAATCCAGCATATCCATCGCCGACTGCGCGCTTTTATCGCGCAAGAAGCACGCGATCGTGTGCGAGGTGATTCCCAGGTCGCGTTCGCCATCGCGCAAGGCTTGCCAGATGCCGTCGAGCACGGTCGCAAAGGCCACGCCGCGATCGGTATGCGCCTGAGGATCGAAAAAAATCTCTGCGTGGCGCACGCCTTGCGCTTTGGCCTTGGCAAGATAGGCGGCCGCAAGATCGTAATAGTCTTGCTCGACCCGCAGCACGTTCATGCCCGCATAGTAGAGATTGAGGAACGACTGCAGATCGGAGAAGTTATAGGCGTCGCGAAGCGCTTCGACGCTCGGGTACGGGACGGCAATCCCGTTGCGTTCGCCTATTTCGAAGATCAGCTCGGGTTCGAACGTTCCCTCGATATGTATGTGAAGCTCGGCCTTGGGTAAGGCGACGGGATCGATCATGGCGGGCAATTCGGCAAGACGCGCTCGCCGCCCTCGCGCGCCGTGATGCCGCGCGCGTCGAACCACTCCAACAGCGGCACGGCGTAGCGACGCGACGTTCCGAGCAGATCGCGGAACTGCGCCACCGTCATCGTCGGATGCGCGTTCAAGAACGCTTCGAGCGATTCGCGGATTCGCGCGATTTGCCGATCGCAATACACGCTATCGCCGACTTCGACGAGTCTACCCCGCGTCAATAAGGTGTCCAAGGCGCGCGAGAGTCCCGCGATCTGCGACGAGCCGATCGCGGCAAGGATCTGCGGTCGCGGCGTAGGCCGATTCGGTTCGAGCGGATCGACGGCGACGGTCGCGTCGAAAAACGCGCTTTGTTCGTTGCTGAGATGCGGCTCGAAGTCGGCGGTTGTAATGTAACCGTCCCGATAAATGAGAAGACCCCGCACGTCGTAGTCGCGAAGGGTCGAAATCAATTCGCCCTCGCCGATGCCCAATTCGCGCGACAGCGCCAGCGATGTGGCGCCCATCGCCCACGGTTCGGCCGTCTGGCGCGCACGCAGCGAACGCTCGATACGCGCCGCCTGCGAAGCGTCGTTGCTAGGCGACGTGCTTGCCGAGCATCGAAGTGATGACGTTTTCAGAAACGTATCCGACGATCCGGTCGACCGGCTTGCCGCCTTTGAACAGGATCAGGCAAGGGATGCCCGAGACGTGATACTCACCCGAGAGCGACGGGTTCTCGTCGGTGTTGAGTTTCACGAATTTGGCCTTGCCGCTGTTCGCGGATGCTACTTTCTCCACGACCGGTGAGAGCATTTTGCACGGGCCGCACCAGGGCGCCCAAAAGTCGACCAGCACCGGCTGATCGTTGTCGAGCACTTCGCTCTTGAAATTGGCTTGCGTGACGTCGGGTAATGCACTCATCGTGGATTCGTTGCTCCTTGCATGGTCGTAGACCGCCCCTCGGCGGGTTTTAGTTTCACAACTCGGTCTGCTGGGGCTCGCCGGTGATGTCGGTCAGCTGCGCGGCCTGCTCGCCGAGATTGGTGATCGCGATCACTTCGTCCCCATCGCCCAGACGTTGCAAACGGACGCCCTTGGCATCGCGCCCGGTCTTACGAATCTCGCTCACCTTCAGGCGGATAACTTGGTTGCCCGACGTGATCATCAGCAGTTGATCGTCCGGCGCGACCAGGATCTGATCGACCACGGTACCGATATCGTCGCGCTGACGCGCGAACGCCTTGACGCCCTTGCCGCCGCGCGAAGTGTGGCGATATTCATCGATCGGCGTGCGCTTGCCAAAGGCCAGCGACGTGACCAACAAGACTTCGCGACGCTCGTTTTCAACCACGTCCATCGCGATGACGGAATCGCCCTTATCGAGGGTCATCGCCCTGACGCCGCGTGCGTTGCGGCCCATCGGCCGCACGTCTTTCTCGTTGAAATGCACCGCCATACCCTGACCGCTGGCCAGGATGATGTCGCGCGAACCGTCCGAGAGATCGACCGACAGCAGATCGTCGCCTTCGTCCAAATTGATCGCATTGAGGCCGTTGCGACGGACGTTGGCAAACTCTTCCAACTTCGTCTTCTTGATCACGCCCTTGCGCGTGACCATCACGAGATACTTCTCGGCTTCAAACTTATCGATCGGAAAAACGGCGGTCACTTCTTCGCCCGGAGGAAGGGTCAGCAAATTGACCAATGCCGTTCCGCGTGCTTGGCGCGTGGTATCGGGAATTTCGTAGGCGCGCAGACGATAGACGCGGCCCTTGCTCGTGAAGAACAAGACGTGATCGTGCGTCTTGGTTACGAAGAAATTACGGACGATGTCTTCGCGCTTGAGATTGGCAATTCCGATGACGCCCCGGCCGCCGCGATTCTGCGTGCGGAAGGTGTCGACCGAAACTCGTTTGATGTAGCCGCCAACGGTGTAGGTGACGACGATATCGATGTTGGGGATCAACTGTTCCATCGAGATTTCGTCTTCGGCCGGTTGAATGTCGGTGCGGCGCTCGTCACCGAATTTCTTCTTGATCTCGAGCGTTTCGCTCTTGACGATCTGCAAGATGCGTCTTGGGCTGCCCAAAACATCTTCCAGTTCGGCCATCAGCTTGATTATCTCGGCGTATTCGTCTTCGATTTTCTGACGTTCCAGACCGACCAGCGCGCGCAGACGCATGTCGACGATCGCTTGAGCTTGGATTTCCGAAAGACCGAAGCGCGCGGAGAGACGCGTCTTAGCTTCGTCGGTCGTCTGGCTGCCGCGAACGATCTCGATGACTTCGTCGATGTTGTCCAGCGCGATCCGATAGCCTTCGAGCAGATGCGCGCGCTCTTGCGCCTTGCGCAGTTCGTACTGCGTGCGGAGCACGATAACGCCACGGCGATGGTCGATGAAATGTTCGAGCAACTGCTTGAGGGTGAGAACCTGGGGCTCGAGCGCTACCGTACCGTTGGCGCGCGGGCCGCCCACCGGAACCAGCGCGAGCATATTAAAGCCGAACGACGACTGTAGCGGCGTATGCTTGTAGAGTTGGTTCAAGACGACTTTGGGCGTCGCGCTCTTCTGAAGTTCGACGACCACCCGCATGCCTTTGCGATTGGACTCGTCGTCCAGTCGCGCGATGCCTTGAATGCGCTTCTCGGCGTGGGCTTCGGCAATCGCTTCGACGATCCGGCTTTTATATACCTGATAAGGAATTTCGGTGATGACGATCTTGTATTTGCCGCGATCTTCGACGATCTCGGCTTTGCCGCGGATCGCGACCGAGCCGCGTCCGGTGCGATAGGCTTCCTTGATCGCTTCCTGGCCCAGGATCGTGCCGCCGGTCGGGAAATCGGGGCCCTTAACGATCTCGCACAACGCTTCGGCATCGGCCTCCGGGTCGTCGATCAGCAGCGCGATCGCGTCGGCGATTTCGTTGAGATTGTGCGGCGGAATGTTGGTCGCCATGCCGACGGCGATGCCGCTGGAGCCGTTGAGCAGCAGCTGCGGCAAGCGGCCGGGCAATACCGACGGCTCGGTTCCCTGATTGTCGAAATTGTCGATGAACGGAACGGTCCCTTTTTCGATGTCGGCCAAGACGTCGAGCGACGGGCGCGCCAGGCGCGCTTCGGTGTAACGATAGGCGGCCGGCGGATCGGGATCGATCGAGCCGAAGTTGCCGTGTCCGTCGACGAGCGGATAGCGCAGCGTGAAATCTTGCGCCATGCGAACCAGCGCGTCGTAGACCGAGCTGTCGCCGTGCGGGTGATATGACTTGAGGACTTCGCCGATGATACCGGCGCACTTGCGATGCTGCTTGTTGGGCTCCATCCCCATCTCGCGCATGGCGTAGAGGATGCGCCGCTGCACCGGCTTGAGGCCGTCGCGAACGTCGGGCAAGGCCCGCGACGCGATGACCGACATGGCATACGAGAGATAGCTCTCGCGCATTTCATCTTCGACGTTGACCGACAGGATGATATCGTTATTCAAGTTGTGATGGCACTCCGGAGAATCGGGACGGGCATACCGCAAGCGAGGCGGACAGTAAGGACCGGCCGGCGACGAGTCGCCCGAGGAAACGGACGGTGCTTATTCTTCGCTGGCGGATTCCGCCTCACCCATGGCCAAACCGCTTGGCCTCCCAATGGAACGCACGTTTTCGTCTCAAGCCGACTTCGAGGCCTTCGCCGGCGCCTTCGCCGCGGAGTTGCGCCCAGGCGACGTGGTTGGGCTCTCCGGAGCGTTGGGCGCGGGCAAAACCACGTTCGTTCGGGCTTGCGTCCGGGCGCTCCAGGGCACCGATCCGACCTCCAGTCCGACCTTCACGTTTTGGCACCGCTATCCGGGGCCGCCGCCAATCGACCATCTCGACCTCTATCGGGTCGAGGGCCCCGACGACCTGACCGAATTGGGTCTGGAACAAGCCTTCGACGGGACCTCGATCGTGCTGATCGAGTGGTGGACCAACGCGCCCGGCCTGTTGCCGTTGCGGCGGTACGAACTTGAGATCTCCGGCGCAGGCGATCGGGCCCGCCGCGTGACCGTGAGGCCCCCGGCATGATCGTGCTTGGACTCGACGGCGCGCTGGGCGGCTTTTCGGCCGCAGTCGTGCGCGACCGCGAGGTTGTCAGCAGCATCCAACTCGGAGACAACGATGCGCTCGAGGGCGGCTTGATCGCCGTCAAAAGCGTCCTGATCAATGCCGGGATCGAGTGCCCGGATCGCGTCGCGGTCGGGATCGGGCCGGGCGGCTTTACCGGCCTGCGCATCGCGATCGCCTATGCCAAGTCGCTCGCCCAGGCCTGGCGCGTCCCGCTGACCGGTGTTTCGTCGTTCGACCTGCTCGAATGCGGACGCTCGCTCGACCGCGTTCTGACCGTCGTGCGCGGGCGCGCCGGCGTGGTTTCGGCGCGCTTGCGCGACGGCCCAACGGAGCGCCGCCATTCCGGCTTGATCGTCGAGGTCGTCGCCGCAACGCTGCCCGACGATCGCTCGACATCCTTGACCCTTCTGGGCGGCGCACAGGACGTGCTCGTCGCGCTCGGCGAACGCGCCATCACCGTGGAAACGTTGGAACCCCTGGTCGCGATTCCGGCCGTCGCTGCAGCCCTGCGCGCCGCCGCGATGCCGTCTGCAACGTCGCTGCACGAAGTCCGCGCAGACTATGGCGAACGCCCCGCGGCCAAGGTTCCCAAACGATGATGACCGCAGGCCTGTCGATCGAGACGATGACGCCTGTTGACATCAACGACGTGCGGCGCATCGAAACGCTCTCGTTCGCGACGCAGTGGCCGTCCGATGCATTTTACAACGAACTGCAAAGCAACCGCAGCGCGCACTATTACGTCGGCAGGGTCTCCGGTCGCGTGGTCGCCTACGGCGGCATCTGGGTCGTGATGGAAGATTCGCACATTACGACTATCGCCGTCGATCCGGATTTTCGCGGGCGCAAATTCGGCGAAATTTTGCTGGCCCACCTGATCGATCGCGCCATCGAACGCGAGGCCGCATGGATGACCCTCGAAGTGCGCGAAACCAACGTCGGCGCCCAGCAGTTGTACCGCAAGTACGGCTTCACGACCGTCGCAACGCGCAAAGCGTATTACAGCGATAACAACGAGAGCGCGCTGGTCATGTGGGCCGGCGATCTACGCGGCGAACTCTATCGCGAACGGCTCAAGGCGATGCGCGGATCGCTGGAAAAATGAATCGCTCGATAACGTTGGTGCTGGCTTTCACGCTACTCGGAGCGAACGCACCCGCGACCCAGCCGCAAACGCTCGACGGAATCGTCCTTGGTTCCAACATTCGCGACGTGGTCAAATTGCGCGGAAACCCCGACGTGGTGAACACCGATATCGGCCACGTCTGGACCTGGCACGACGCTAAGACCGGCGAGGTGCTGCGCGCGACCACCGGCGACGACGGCGCCATCCAAATCGTCGACGTTTCCGCACCGGACGGCGATATGCGCGTGGTTCGAGCGACGGACGGCGCGCGGGCGATCGCGTTTGGATTCGGACTGGGTCACATGAATCAGCCCGGCTTCCCCGTCGGCGAGCCATATTCGATCGCTCGAGGCACTCTACCCGATAGCGGCGACGCGGCCGAGTTCTGGCGCATGGGGATCACGCCGACTCAAGAACTAATCTTGACCTACGACACCATAACGATGCCGGACGGCCCGTTGCGGGAAATTTTTCTGGGGAACACCGATGCGCTCGCCAACGCGGGATTGAATCCCGACAAAGCGGCCGATGACGACGCGTACCGCGCGCCGCTGCTCGATACGATCGGGTCGGCGGATTATACCGGCGCCAAACAAAGCGTGGTTTATACGCGTATCGTCATCAATACCGACGGCACCATCGCCAAGTCCACGATCTTCATCTCCAGCGGAGATGAGGAGCTCGACCGCGTCGCGCTGGCCATCGCCAACGGATGTACGTTCGAACCCGCGACCGTTCGCGGACGCCCGACTATCGGCATCTACTTTCGTCGTGAGAATTTCCTCATCAATTCATGACCGCATCTTCGGGCCTGCGTTACGCCGATCTCGCGCGACGCGTCCGCGAGCATTTCCGGCAAGAGCATCGCTACGCGCACATCGTTCGGGTAGCGCGCATGGCCGACGTGCTGGCGCAACGTCACGGGCTGGACGCAGCCAAAGCGCGCACGGCCGGCATGCTGCACGACTTGGCCCGCCTATATTCAAGCCAGCGCCTGATCGACGAATGCCGGCGGCGCGCGATGCCGATCGACGTCTTCGAGCTGGCCAACCCGGTCGTGCTCCACGCGCGTTTGGGCGCCGAACTGGCTCGCGAAGATTTCGGTATCGATGACCCGGAAATTCTGTCGGCCATCGCCAAGCACACGCTCGGCTCCGGCGCGATGTCCCCGCTGGATTGCGTCGTCTACCTAGCCGACGGTCTGGAGCCCGGGCGCGACTTTCCCGAGCGGGCGGCTCTGGCGGCGTTGGCGCAGAAGGACCTCAAAGCGGCGATGGCCGCAACGATGCGGCAGACGATGCGGTATCTTGAAAGGCAAGGCATACCGGCCGCACCGCAAACCGCAGCGGCAGCTCGATCGTTCGGGGTGGAAACCCGGGAGGCATAGACTGGCTGAATTACTCGACCTCGTACGCGAGGCCGCCCTGGATAAAAAGGGCGAGGACTTTATCGCGATCGACGTCGGCGCGCGGACGATCCTGGCCGACGTTTTCGTCCTGGTGACCGGACGTTCCAAAATTCAAACGCGCGCGCTCGCCGACAGCGTCGTCGAAGCGGTAGAACTGGGCGGACACCGCGTCGCCCACGTCGAGGGCTACACCGACGGGAACTGGGTCCTGATCGATCTGGGCACGATCGTCGTCCACATTTTCACACCCGAGCAGCGCGCGTTTTACAACCTCGAACGGTTGTGGGCCGACGCGCCGTCGCGCCAAGCGCAGTCGTCCTAGAGGGCAGGATGCAGAAACGACGCTCTACCCACGAAACGCGTTCCGCGCGGGTTCGCCGCGAGCGCTGGCTGCGCGCCGGGGTCTGGATCTTCATCCTGGTCTTCGCCTTTAGCGTCGCCGGCGGCATGATTATCTTCGGCATCCAGGTTAGCTCGAAATAAACGCAGGGGCCGCGCCCCGTAATCGGCTAAAGAGACGATCATGCGTCGTTTTCTTATGCTCGTCCTCGCCTTCGCGCTGACCGCGCCCGCGGCGGCCGCGCCCTCAACCTTCAACGATCTGCAATGGCGGATGATCGGACCCTGGCGCGGCGGACGCGCGCTGGCCGTTGCCGGCGTTCCGGGCGACCCCGAACATTTCTACTTCGGGGCCGTCGACGGCGGCGTGTGGGAAACGCGCAACGCCGGGCGTACCTGGGCCCCGCTCTTCGACGGAGAAAACGTCGGATCGATCGGCGCGATCGCACTTGCGCCCAGCGATCCGCGAACGATCTACGTCGGCAGCGGCGAAGCCGATATGCGCTCGGACGTCGCGTACGGCATCGGCATGTTCAAGTCCACCGACGCAGGCAAGACTTGGACGCACATCGGGTTAGACGATACGCGCCAAATCGGGTCGATCGTCGTCGATCCGCACGACTCCAACGTCGTCTACGTAGCGGCCCTAGGACACCAATACGGGCCCAACGCGCAGCGCGGCGTCTTCAAGACCACCGATGGCGGCGCAACCTGGTCGAAAGTTCTCTATCGCGACGCCGACACGGGCGCGATCGACTTGGCGATGGATCCGGCTGACTCGCAGACGCTGTTTGCGTCGCTGTGGCAGACGCGCCGGCCGCCGTGGAACGTTTACCCGCCGAGCAACGGACCCGGCAGCGGCCTGTATGTCACGCACGACGGCGGCGCTACCTGGTCGCACGTCACGCGGGATCTGCCCGCCAACGTCGGCCACATCGGCATCTCGTTTTCAGCGGCCGGTACGCATCGCGTCTACCTCAACGTCGACAGCGACGCCGCGCACGGGGGCATCTACCGCTCGGACGATGGCGGCGCTACATGGACGCTTACCGACAACGACCCGCGCATCTGGCAGCGCGGCTGGTATTTTGGCGGCATCACCGCCGATCCTAAAGATCCCGATGTCGTGTACGTGATGGATACCGCCACCTATCGATCCAGCGACGGCGGAAAGAAGTTCGACGCGATTAAGGGCGCGCCGGGCGGCGACGATTACCACACGCTGTGGATCGATCCCAACGACGCGAACCGCATGATCTTGGGCAGCGACCAAGGCGTGATCGTCTCGGTCGATCGCGCGCAGACGTGGTCGAGTTGGTACAATCAGCCGACCGGGCAGTTCTATCACGTCGCGACCGACAACCGCTTCCCGTATTGGGTGTACGGCGCGCAGCAAGATTCCGGTGCCATAATGGTGTTGAGCGCGAGCCGCCACCGGGGCGTCGGTCCGCTGGATTGGCGGCCGATCGACGTTGGCGGTGAGAACGGTTATATTGCGACCGACCCGCAGCATCCGGGCACGGCGTTTGGTGGATCGGTGACCGCTGAAAATGTCGACACCGGAGCGGAACTGACCGTCGATCCGACGCTCGCGCATCCCGGCACGATTTGGCGCAACACCTGGACGTTGCCGTTGGCCTTCTCGCCGGCCGACAAAACCTCGCTGTATTTCGGGCGGCAAAACGTGTTCCGTTCGCGCGACCGCGGGAAGTCGTGGCAGATCGTCAGCCCCGATCTCACGCGCACCGGTGCCAACGTCCCGCCCAACCTCGACCCAAGCACGATCGCCGGCGACAACGGCATCAGCCGTCACGGCGTCGTCTACGCGATCGCACCGTCGCCGTTGGACGCCCGGCTCATTTGGGCCGGGACGGACGACGGTTTGATTTGGATCACGCGCGACGGCGGCGCGCATTGGAAGAACGTTAGCCCGCGCGGGCTAAGCGCGTGGAGCAAAGTCGGCATCATCGACGCATCCCACTTCGATCGCAACGTCGCGTACGCCGCAATCGACCGCCATCGCCTCGACGATCTTCGACCCTACATCTATCGCACGCGCGACGGAGGCTCGACGTGGAGCCCGATCGTCAACGGCATTCCTGCCGGCTCGTTCGTCAACGTCGTGCGCGAAGATCCCAAGCGCCGCGGCCTGCTCTACGCGGGAACCCAAACCGGTACGTACGTTTCGTCCGATGACGGGAATTCGTGGCAATCGTTCCAATTGAATTTACCGGTAACGTCGATTCGCGACATCGCCTTCAACGGCGACGACATCATCGTCGCGACGCATGGCCGCGCGTTCTGGATCCTCGACGACGCTTCACCGCTACGCGATCGCGTCGCGCGCGCGACGACCGATGCGTATCTGTTCGCGCCGGCAACGGCCTATCGGTTACGCCCGGGCAACGATGAAGGCACGCCGTTGCCGATGGACGAGCCCAGTTCGAAGAACCCGCCCACGGGCGCGATCTTCGATTACTACCTGCGCGCGCAAGCCAGTACGCCGGTCGTGCTGACCGTTACGGATGCGCGCGGCATCGTCGCGAGTCGTTGGTCGAGCGCCGATAAGCCCGACGTTCCCGATCCGGCCAAAGCCGATATCGCGCCGGTTTGGCTATCGACGCCGCCCCTGCCGTCGGCGGCTGCCGGCGCACATCGCTTCGTTTGGGATTTCCACTATCGTAACGGCGATGGGCCGCTCGCGGCGCCGGGCCGTTATACGGTCACGCTCGAGGTCGACGGCAAGACTTTTGCGCGGCCGCTCGTCGTGCTGCGCGACCCACGCATCGCGGCCGGCGACGCCGCTCTACGCGCGCAGTTCGCACTCGCACAAACGCTCGAAGCCAGAAAGATCGAAATCGCCGGGCTGCAATCCACCGCCAAACAGTTACACGCTCGCGATATTATCGGCGTCGAGCAAATCAACTCTCCCGACGATTCCGAGGGCAAGTACTCGCACGACTTTACGAGCCTGCGCTACCTAGGCGGCGCCTACGACGGCCTCGAGCAGGTCGTTGAATCCGGCGATGCCGCACCCACAGCCGACATGTATACGGCGCTCGCCAAGCTCGACGCAATCCTCGCCACTACGAAGGCGCGCTTAAACGCCCCGCAGCGAGCGCACTAATCGTACAACTGGTCTTTGAGTTTGGCGACCGCGTTTTCGATCGACTCGAGGTACGGCCGCATCGACCGCTTGATTCGATCCAGCCGCTCCTGGCCTTCGCTGGTGATCGAGTAGATGCGGCGCGACCGCTTGGTGGGGTGGTCCCAACTGGCCGTTAAGAAGCCGCGCTCCTCCAGCCGGCGGAGCAGCGGGTAAATTTTGTTGGTATTAACGGCGATCAGGTCGCCGCACAGGCTTTCGACCCGCTGCATCAGGCCATACCCGTGATCGGGCTGCTCCTTGACCAGGTGAAGGACCAGCACGGGAAAGACGGTTTTGCTCTTGATCGGCCCCTTGAGGACCTCGTCGACGCGACGCATCCCTCCCAGATTCCGTACTATTATTCATTTTGCCTATTGATAAGCTTCACAATGCTGCGTGCTTCGACACCGTAACACTACGGCGCTTTGGCGTAGGTTGCGTCGATGACGGCGAAGTAGCGCGTTTCGACGACGCGGCGCTTGACCTTCATCGAGGGTGACAGCTCGCCGCTTTCGACGCTGAATTCGAGCGGCAAGATCACGACGTAGCGAATCTGCTCGTAACTGGCCAAGTCGGCGGTTTGCCGAATCACTTCGGCGCGGATGAAGGTCGTGACGGTCTCGCGTTGCGATAGCTGTTCCACGGTAACCGTCGGCTCGATCTTGAGTTCCACACGGACCAGGTCCCAATTGGGACAGATCACTGCGATCGGGAATGGGCGCCCGTCCCCGACGACCATCGCTTGGGAGATAAACACCGACCGTTTGATCGCGGATTCCACGCGCGCGGGCGAGACGAACTTGCCCGTCGACGTTTTGAAGACTTCTTTCTTGCGATCGGTGATGCGCAAGTAGCCTTGTCCGTCCAACTCGCCGATGTCGCCAGTGTGAAACCAACCGTCGACGATCGCGGCGGCGGTCGCCTCGGAATCCTTGTAGTAGCCCTGCATGACTTGACGCCCGCGCGCCAGGACCTCGCCGTCGGCGGCGATCTTCAGCTCGGTTCCGGCAATGCCCGGACCAACGGTGCCGTAGCGATTGCTCGACAGCCGATTGACCGTCAGTACCGGCGACGTTTCGGTCAAACCGTAACCCTGCGTGATCGGAACGCCCAATCCCAAGAACGTCATCGCAACGTCGTCGTGCAGCGCCGCGCTGCCGCTGGTAATGCCTTTAATGCGGTCCAATCCCAATGCCGCACGAATTTTATCCAGGACGAGCTTCTTGGCCAGCGCGTATTGCGCGCTCAACCACGGCGATGCGCCATTTCCCAGCGCGATCGCGCGCGCGTAACGTTGCCCGACGCGCAACGCCCACGGCACGAGTTTGGCTTGCAACCCGCCGTGCTGCATCGCTTTTCCGGTGACACCGGCCAAGACGCGATCGAAGATACGCGGCACGGCACTCATCATCATGGGTCGGACGTCGCGCAGATCCTCCAAGAGCGTGTTGGGATCGTGACAGATGCTGTAGCGTGCCTTGCCCAGCAAGTAGATGTAAAGCATCGTATGCTCGAAGATGTGCGAAAACGGCAAGACCGAGAGCGCGTCGGTCCCCGGAACCAGCACCTCGCGCGCGCAATCCAGCGTCGAGCGCGCGTCGAACCCCAAGTTGTCGTGCGAGAGCATGACGCCTTTGGGATTGCCGGTCGTTCCCGAGGTGTAGATCAATACGGCCAGATCGTCGGGCCGTTGCGCGGCTTCGTAGGCGGCCAGCAGGTCGGGGTGGGCGTTCCGAACGGCGGCGCCGCGCGCCTCGAACGCGGCTAAACCGTCGTCGCCGGTGCTTTCCAAGACGACCAGGAGCGCTTCCACATCGAGTTTTCGTAAGCGTTGGGCGCCCGCTACCGAATCGACGAAGATCAGTTTTGCGTCGGAATGTTTGAGCATGTAGACGGTTTGGTCGTCGGCCTGGGTGGGATAGATCGGCACCACGACGCAGCCGGCAAAGACCGTGCCGAAATCGGCGACGACCCAATCGATACAGTCGTGCGCGATCAGCGCGACGCGATCGCCGGCGCCGATGCCGCCGTCGCGTAGCGCACAAGCGACCCGTTCGACGCGTTCGAGCAGCTGGGTCGAGGACGTCGGCGTCCACACGCCGTTGCTTCGTTCGAGAAAGGCCTGCTCGCGCGGCTCGGCAAGCGCATCGCGAATAAGGTGGGGCAGCGTGACCTTGTCATAGCCGGCAGACGACATGCGGCCAGATTCGCCGCCTTCCCGGCGGGTCATCCCGAACGACTGGAGCCGGCCGGTTCCAGGCGAAGATATTGTTGCGCTCGGTCCAGTTTGGCCGCCGTCATCCCGGCAACGTCGAGCAATTCGTCCAGGCTCGCAAACGGCCCGTTCACTTGGCGAAAAGTAACGATTCGCGCCGCCAGCGCCGCGCCGAAGCCCGGAACCGTCGCTAGCGTTTGGGCATCGGCCGAGTTGGGATCGACGGCCACCGGAGGCGTCGCGCGCCTCCGCGTCGTGCGCGTCCGCGTCGTGCGCGTCCGCGTCGTGCGACGGGCGCCAACCGTCCGACTGCGCGGCGTTTCCCCCACGCGCGGCACGTCGATCTCGTCGCCGTCGGCTGCAAAGGCAGCCAGATTCACGCCGGCGGGATCGGCGTCGGCGCGCAGGCCGCCCGCGGCGCGCACGGCGTCGTCGATGCGCGAACGCCCGCGCAGCAGATACAGTCCCGGTCGCACCACGGCCCCAACGACGTAGACGACCTGTCCGGCCGGCAGCACCGCCGCCGAATCCCGCCGCAGACGCGCAGCGGTGGGAACGACTGCGGGCGACGCCGCAAACCCCGCGTTGGCGTGGCCAGTCGGATGCCAGAGTGCAAATGCCGCGACCAGCGCGACGCCCAGAGCCAAAAGCCAGCGTTGCATGCCTTCCCATCCCACGCTCCCTGCGACTCAGAAAGGGTGACGTGCGCGGCGCAATCGGCTACCATCCTGCGTATGGCCCAATACGATTTCCGGCAAGTCGAACGGCGTTGGCAAGAACGCTGGCAGCACGACGGCACCTTTACGGCCGCCGACGCGCCCGACGCGCGCAAGAAATATTACACGCTGGTGATGCTGCCGTATCCATCCGGCGATCTGCATGTGGGCCACGCCAAGAACTACACGCTGGGCGATGCGGTTTCGCGCATGTCCCGCATGCTCGGTTACGACGTCATCAATCCGATGGGCTGGGACGCATTCGGTCTGCCGGCCGAAAACGCCGCAATCCAGCGCGGCGTCGACCCCGCCAGCTGGACGCGCGCGAACATCGACAATATGCGTCGCCAAGTGCGGCTGATGGGAACGTCGTACGACTCGACGCGCGAGATCGCCACCTGCGACCCCGAATATTACCGTTGGAATCAGTGGTTGTTCTTGCGCCTGTACGAACGCGGGCTAGCCTATAAACGTCAAGCGCCGGTGAACTGGTGCCCGCAAGATCAAACCGTGTTGGCCAACGAGCAGGTCATCGACGGAACGTGTTGGCGCTGCGGACATGCCGTCGAACGCCGCAACCTATCGCAGTGGTTTCTCAAGATCACCGATTTTGCGGACCGCTTGCTGGCCGACCTCGACGGCTTGCCCGGTTGGCCCGAGCGGACCAAGACCGCGCAACGCAATTGGATCGGACGCAGCGAAGGCGTACAATTTTCGTTGGCCGTCGAGGGCGCCGACGTCCACATCGCCGTCTTCACGACGCGCGTCGATACGATCTTCGGCGTGACGTTCCTGGCAGTCGCGCCCGAACATCCTGCCGTCACCGCGATCAAAGCGATCGTTTCGAGCGAACGAGCCGCGCAGATCGACGCGTTCGCCCAATCGCTGAGCTCCAAGTCCGAGCTCGAACGCACGTCGCTGATGGAAAAGCAGGGGCTATTTACCGGTGCGTTTGCGATCCATCCGCTTTCGCACGAGCGCATTCCGATTTGGGTTACGAATTATGTGTTAGCCGACTACGGCACCGGTGCGGTCATGGGCGTTCCCGCGCACGACCAGCGCGATTTTGAGTTTGCTCACAAGCACGGATTGGCGGTCGCGCAGACGATCGCCCCGCAGGGCGCCGAGATCGACGGACCGTTGGACGCCGCATTCCTCGACGACGGGCACCTGATCGCCTCGGACGATTTCACCGGCATGTCCAGCGCGCGAGCGCGCGAAGGGATCGCCGAACGCCTGATGGCCATGGGCGTGGGCAGCAAAACCGTTAACTACAAACTGCGCGATTGGCTGGTGTCGCGACAGCGCTATTGGGGAACGCCGATTCCGATCGTTTACTGCGAGCGCGACGGCGAAGTCCCCGTGCCCGACGACCAGTTACCGGTGCTGCTGCCGCCCGACGTGCCGATTACCGGCGAAGGTTCGCCGCTGGCTCGCGATCCGGCGTTCGTCAACACGACCTGCCCGAAATGCGGCGGCCCGGCCCGGCGCGAGAGCGACACGATGGATACGTTCTTCGAGTCGTCGTGGTACTATCTGCGCTACCTCGATCCGCATAACGATCGCGCTCCGTGGGCTGCCGACAAGGCCGCGCGCTGGATGAACGTCGACCAATACATCGGCGGCGCCGAACACGCCGTGCTGCATCTGCTGTATTCTCGGTTCTTCTACAAATTTTTCCACGACCGCGGTTGGGTGACCGGTCGTGACGAACCATTCGAACGGCTGTTCCACCAGGGCATGCTGCTGCGTAACGGCGCGAAAATGTCTAAGTCCAGCGCCAACGTGATCGGCATCGACGAAACCGCGGAGACCAACGGCGTCGACGCGATGCGCCTGTTTTTGCTGTACGCGACGCCGCCCGAAGACACGATGGAATGGAGTGACGAGGGTATCAGCGGGCGCGTACGCATGATCAACCGCATCTGGCGCGCCTGCGAGCCACACTTGGAAAACAACCTGTCTCAAGCGATCCCGCTGCGCGAACTGCCTCCGATGGCCGACGCGCGGGAGCAAGCCTTAATTCGCGCGGTCCACGTTGCGGCCAAATCGGCAATCGACGAAACGGCATCGCGACGCTTTCACTACAACGCGACGATCGCCAAGTTCGACGAGTACGTGAATGCACTGACGGCGTTGACGCGCGAGCGCCCCGACTCGGCGGCCGTGCGTTACGCCGCACGCGCCCTGCCGTTGACGATCGCGCCGTTCGCACCGCATATAGCCGAAGAGTTGTGGTCGCGCATGGGGCACGCCGGCTCGGTTCACCTCGAGCGCTATCTCGAGGTCGACGACCGCGCGCTGGCCCAAGACGAAATCACGCTGGTCGTTCAGGTCAACGGTAAAGTGCGCGCGCGCATGGCACTGCCGACTGGTACCGGACAAATCGAGGCGTTGGCGGCGGCGTTGGCCCACGCCGGGCTGCGCCAACACTTGGAGGGCAAGGAAGTCCGCAAGCAGATCTTCATCCCCGACAAACTGCTCAACTTGGTGGTGGGGTGAACGTCCGCTGCGCGATTGCCGGCGGCGGACCGGCCGGCATGATGCTGGGCTTTCTCTTGGCGCGCGCCGGGATCGAAGTCGCAGTCGTCGAGAAGCACGCCGACTTCTTCCGCGACTTTCGGGGCGACACGATCCACCCGTCGACGCTGCAGCTGATGTACGAGTTGGGCCTGCTCGACGCGTTTCTCGCGCGGCCGCACAACGAGCTGACGCAGCTGACCGGATCCATCGACGATCGGCTCGTCACGATCGCCGATTTTTCGCGTCTGCCGACCCATTCGAAGTTTATCGCGTTGATGCCGCAGTGGGACTTCCTAGATTTCTTGGCCGAGCAAGGCAAGAAGTACGCCGGCTTTCGCGTGATGATGCAGGCCGATGTAACCGAACTTTTGCGCGACGGCGAGCGGATTAGCGGCGTGCGCGCTCAGACACCCGACGGTCCCGTAGAGATCAAAGCCGACTTGGTCGTTGGCGCGGACGGCCGCAGCTCGACGGTCCGCGCGCTGTCCGGCCTCACGGTGGAGGACTTCGGCGCGCCGATGGACGTCTTGTGGATGCGCATTTCGCGCGATCCGAACGGTCCGCGCCAAACGTTCGGCAACATTCGCGACGGTCGCTTGCTGGTTAGCCTCGATCGCGGCGACTATTGGCAAGTAGCATTCGTGATCGCCAAGGGAACGTTCCCGGAACTGCAAACCGCCGGCATCGACGCACTGCGTCGAATGATGGTCGCCACGGCGCCGTTCCTGAGCGATCGCATCAACGAGATCCAGGATTGGACGCAAGTCAGCCTCTTGACCGTAAAGATCGATCGCCTGGCGAAGTGGTATCGCGACGGCTTACTCTGCATCGGCGATGCCTCGCACGCGATGTCGCCGATCGGCGGCGTCGGCATTAATCTGGCGATT
Organism: Verrucomicrobiia bacterium; assembly: GCA_035544315.1. Classification (GTDB taxonomy): domain Bacteria; phylum Vulcanimicrobiota; class Vulcanimicrobiia; order Vulcanimicrobiales; family Vulcanimicrobiaceae; genus JALYSX01. The sequence continues at coordinate 5,285 of DATKGB010000198.1, read as the reverse complement.
CAAGACGCGGTGGCGTCGGCGAACCTGCTCGCAGCGCCGCTGCGCGACGGCACGCTCGACACCAACGATCTACGCGAAGTGCAGCGTCGCCGCGAGTTTCCCGCAAAGGTCATCCAACGGGGACAGATCTTCGTGCAGGAACGCCTGGTCAAGCGCGTACTGACCGGCGGTGCGATTTCCAAGCTTCCGTTGGTGCTGCGATTGCTGCAGCACGTTCCGCCACTTCAAAGTATCCCGGCGTATATCGTCGGCGTCGGCGTGCGGCCCGAACACGTACGTACGCCCGAGGTATTGCCCGGCTAAATGCCCCTCGGGGCGAGTGCCGCGAAGTAGTCGTACGTTTCGCGCATCCCATCGAGCAGTTTGGTCGTCGGCGTCCAGCCGAGCTCGGCCTCGGCTAGGGCCGGATCGAATTGCGCGTCGCGCGCGTCACCGGGGCGTTTGGGTCCGGTTGTAGTCGGCGCGCTAAAGCCGCTGATCTCGACGAGCGCCGTGAAGATTTCGTTGACGGAGGTGCGCTTGTTCGTCCCGATGCAGTAGAAACCGCCGCCGCCGCGATCGAGCGCCGCGACGTTAAGCCGGGCCACGTCCTTGACGTAGACGTAATCGCGCGTCTGCTCGCCGTCCCAATCGATACGAACGCCCTGTCGCGCCAAGAATTTCCCGATAAAGATCGCGATTACTCCGGCTTCGCCGTTGGGATCCTGGCGCGGGCCATAGACGTTGCCATATCGCAGCGCCGTGAAATCCAGGCCGTGCTCGTCGCGATAAAAGCGCAGGTAATGTTCGGCGACCATCTTGGTGATGCCGTAGGGTGAGGTCGGCCGTTGCGGCGACTTCTCGTTCATCGGCAGTCTGTCGGGCGTTCCGAAAGTCGCCCCGCTGGACGCGAAGACGAACTTCTTCACACCGGCCTTGACGCTATTCTCCAGCACGTTGAGCAAACCGCGCACGTTAACTTCCGCATCGTAGATCGGATCGCGCGACGAGATCGCTACGGAATGCTGCGCGGCGTGGTGGTTGACGATCTCGGGTCTAAATTCTTGGAAAATTCGCGCGAGGCTCTCTTCGCGAATATCCTGATGCACGAACGACGCACGTTCGGGTAGGTTCTGCCGCCGTCCGCCGCCGTGCTCCCACAGCGAATCGACCACCAAGACGTCGTGACCTTGCGCGAGATAAACCTCGACGATATGCGAGCCGATAAAGCCGGCGCCGCCCGTAACGATGATACGCATGAACGCGGCAGGTTCGCCGCCCCGAGTTCAAGCCCTACTTTCACGCGATTTTGAAGTCGAAGCACGTGTACGACGCGTGATGAACGTGCTACTTCCATAAGATTTTCGAAGCGCTACGTGCGGAGCCTAGGCGCCGGGGATGCCGGTCGCAGTTGGATCGTGGATGCCCGCCTTTGGAATCGCTCTGCTCGCAAGCGCGATCGTGCTCGGCTGCGCGCTGGCGGCGCCGCTATCGCCGGACGGGCGCGCCGCGGTCGCTTTGGGCGTCGCCGTATTGGGCGTCGCGCTTGCATTCGGACCACGCCGCAACGCGACGTTCGAGGTTGTACTGACCGTCGCGCTGCTCGCCGGCTGGAGCGATGCATGGATACAACGCGCCAACGAACCGCTCGTTGCGCAGCAGCCTACCGCGCGTTACCCCGGCACGGTCATCGGCGACGACCGTGACGGCGCTAACGGCAACGCATCCTACACGTTTGCTATCGACGACGGTCCTACGGTTACCGTTAACGAACGCGGCAGCGCTCCAGCCTTAGGCGCGCGTTTGTTGGTGCGCGGCCGTATCGACCCGTTCGATGATGCACGGAACCCCGGCGAGCCAAGCGAACGCGAGATCGAACGCGAACGCGGCATCGCCGCGCGCCTCGCTTCGGCACAGGTGATGGCAGCGCTGCCCGATCGGCGCGGCGACTGGCGTCAATGGCTCGCGCGCGCCCACGGCTGGGCGTTGACCCAACTGCGCGAACGTTTGGGCGAACCGCAAGCTTCGATTGCCGCGGGAGAACTCTGGGGCGAAAAAAGCGCGCTTCCGCCCGACGCGCGAGCCGAGTTCCAAGAAACCGGCACGGTACATATCTTGGTCACCGCGGGGCTCCATCTCGGCGTCGTCGTCGCGCTGATAATTTGGCTGCTCGAATGGCTGCGAACCCCGCGAAGCGCCGCTGCCATTGCGGCCATCGCATGCGCGTGGACGTATGCGTTCTTTGCCGGCGGCCACATTCCGGTGCTGCGGGCGGCAACTATGCTCACCGTCGCACTGATCGCGCGCGCGTGCGGCCGCTCCGCGCTGTCGTGGAACGCATATGCGATCGCGGCGGGCATCATCGCATTGGCGCGCCCGTTGGATGTCACCGGCGCGTCGTTCTTGCTCTCGTTCTCGTGCGTCGGTGCGATCCTGGTCTGCGCCGAGCCCCTGAAGGCGTGGATAACCGCACACGCGGAACTCCCGGACAGGCTTCGCGAAGCGATATCGCTGGCGATCGCCACGCAGATCGGTACCTGGCCCGTCGGTGCCGCGGTCTTCTTGCAGTTCGCACCCTACGCGATCGTCGCGAACGTCCTGGTCGTTCCGATCGTCGGTCTCTCGATGCTCTTGGGCGGGGCACAGCTGTTGCTCGCACCGTTCGCGCCGTTGGCGCAAGGGTGCGCCAATCTCAACGGTTGGTGTCTGGCGTGGATGCTTGGCGTCGTGCAGACGATCTCGTCGTTGCCGGTCGCACGGATTCCGATGACGCCGGCTCCGCCGTGGTGCATCGCCCTCTACGATGTCGCGGTCGTAAGTGCGGTCGCGTTAATCAAGCGCAACCGCTACCGACCGTGCGCGCTGGTCGCATTCGTGGCCATCGCCTTGGTTTTGTGGCCACCACGCGTCGGCGACCATCGCTTGCGCATCACCGCCCTCGATGTCGGGCAGGCCGATGCGATCGTCGTGCAGACGCCGGGCGGTCATACCCTGTTGGTCGACGCCGGCGGTCAACTCGAACGCGGCGCGCAAACGCCCGGCGATTCATCGGCCGAGCGCGTGGGCGAACGCATCGTCGTGCCGTTTCTGCTGCGTCATGGAATCCACGCTCTCGACGCGATCGTGTTATCGCATCCGCACGGCGATCACGCGGGCGGGGTAGCGCCGGTCCTGCGTTGGCTTAGGGTCGGCAAACTCGCCGATTCCGGCCAACGCTATGGCGGTTCGGCATATCACGACGCGATCGCTACGGCACGCGCCGCCGGCGTCCCGATTCTCGATGGTCGCGCAGGCGATATTTGGCGCACCGACGACGATGTCACGCTAACGTTCATCGGCCCGTCTCTGCCGTTTATCACCGGTGGAACCAACGATATCAATGACAATTCGATCGCGTTCATTCTGCAGTACGGTTCGTTCCGCATGCTGTTTACCGGTGACGCAGGCACGTCGGCGGAGCAGCGTTTTCTCGCCGAGGGCGTCGATCTGCACGCCGACGTGCTGCGTTATACCGGAAACTAATGCTATGACGAAAAATAGCTGCTACGTCGGTTAAGACGGACGCCGCGTCAGCAGCCTTCCACGGTGCGATTGCCACCCGCCCACTGAACCTTTCCTGGTCAAGTGGCATTACCACGTGGAGTCCGAGGTTTGGACGGGGGCGGGGGTATGAAACCAGCTGGGCCAAGGGTGGGTAGTGAGGGTCGTGGAAGGTCGTTCACGTGACTGATGAGGCGAAGCCGGCAAGGGCTCCTATCAATGAGGTGGTCTTTGCTACGCGCTTTGATGCGCCGGAGTTCTCCGTTGTGCATTTCGGGCGGTTCTACGACCGGATCCGCGAGCAGTACCCGATCAACTCGGTGCAGCCGGGTATCGCGCGCCCGACAGGCCCTGAGGGCGGCAATATGGTCTTTGATGTTTCCGCCGTGCCCAGACTCTGGTTCGAGAGCGACGATGGTCGGCTGCTCGTGCAACTGCAGCAAGATCGCTTCATCTTCAATTGGCGTCGGCGCGCAGACGATGATCGTTACCCTGGCTTTGACGCGCTCTTCGCGGAGTGGCAGCGGCTCTGGGGTGCCTTTATGGGCCTTCTTGCCGAAGTGACGACCGTCAAACCCAAGCTAGAAGAACTCGCGCTTACCTACATCGACCAGATCGCCGACCTCGACACACTGACCACGCCGATCTTCATCTTTCGTGAGAAGGAGTGGCGTAAGGACTTTCCTGAGCCCGAAATTTGGTCCACGCAGTTCCGGTTCGCCTTTCCCGCCGAGAATCTCAAGCTCGCGGTGAACGCGCGGCCTTCGATCCGCATGACGACGCAGAAGCCCTTTACCAACTTCGAGATGACGATTGGTGCGATCGAAACGCAAGCGATGGACAATGAGGAGACGGTGCGGGCATTCTTTGCGGCCGCGCACGACAAGGTGCATTGGGCGTGGAACAAGCTCGTGCGTCCGGAGTGGTTGCGCGCGTGGGGCTTTAATGTCTGAGCTCGCGGTATGGGCGAGTACGGAGCCTGGTGACGCGATCACGCTCACCGAGGGCGGCACCTGGTCGTCTTGGGAAAGTACCTTCGCGCGGAGTATGTTCGGCGCATCGCGAGCGGTCGGGACTCACGTCACTGTTCGCCACGCGGCTGCGACAGATGCGGACTACGTGGTCCTCGTCGACGATGACCTTGATGGTGGCCTCGCCGCGGGTGATCCCGGTAACGCCGCCGCCGCGCCTAACCTGGCGCTGCGTATCGACTTTGGCCATGCGAGCGGCGTCGCGTCGCGGCTCGAGGCTACTGCGCTTGAGGTCTACTTCCGCATCGAGCAGGATAGCCTACGTGACCGCGTCTTCGACCTCGTGGTAGCGGCAGCGCCGACCGTACCGCAGATTATCTCGATTGCGCTTGGCATCCCTGGGGTTGACGCGCAGGAGCGCGCGATGGGCTTGCTGTCGCGCTCGATCGGCGGGACACTGCTCTTCGGGCGCTGGCTCGAAACGATCCTGGACGCGCTGGAACCGCTCTACGCCAGAAAGGCCGTCAACATCGTGCTGGGAGGCCTGGGCTTCGTCGAGGCTGGTCATCCGGCGATCGATCGATGCGCGGCGTACATCGAGCACTTTCTCCACGACGCCGATCCTGTGAATCGTCAATCCGCCTACGACGCGATGGAAAGCCTCTTAGCGACGCGCGGTGACGCTCCCAGCCTTAACGCGTAGCGCGGACGGGGCGCAACTACCGAAGGACCTGCCGTGCGCGGTGGTCTGTTCGGCGATTGAGCCGCACCTGCCGATCTTCGTGCGCATCCCCC
>DATKGB010000197.1:0-5513 GCA_035544315.1 Verrucomicrobiia bacterium | reverse complement strand
GGGGAAGGCGGCTCGCTCTCGAACGTACGAGAAGCGCTCGATTATTCCAAGCTGGATGCCGTCCTGATCTCGCACATGCACGCGGATCACTTTCTGGACGTGATCCCGCTGCGCTATGGGCTCAAATATGGGCCGGTGCCGCAAGGCTCGCGCCTGCCACTCTATTTGCCGGCGGGCGGTCAGACGATGCTCCGTCAGATGTGCGCCGCATTCGCGTCCGAAGGACCGGCCGACTTCCTCGACGAGGTCTTCGACGTTCGCGACTTCGACGAGCGATCGATATTGGAGATCGGCGATCTGCGTTTGACGTTTGCCAGGACGATTCACTACGTCGACACCTTCGCGATTCGAGCCGCCGTCGATGGCAGTGCGTTGGTCTACTCCAGCGACACCGCGCCCTGCGATCGGGTGGTCGAACTGGCGCGCGACGCCGACCTGTTCCTTTGCGAATGTACGCTCGGTCTGGGCACCGAGAGCGGCGCACGCGGTCACAGTTCGGCCGCCGAAGCCGGAGCGATGGCTACCGCAGCCGGCGCGGGGCGACTGGTGCTCACTCACTTCAGCGACGAGTATGCTTCGAGCCAGCTCGAAGACGCCGCCGGGGACCGCTACGCCGGCCCGTGCTCGGTCGCCGACGACGGCATCGAACTCAGTATTTAACCCTAGACCTGCTAGTTTTCGCGCGGAGCGTCGCTGCGTGGAAGCGAGAACTGCAGGAGCGCGCGCACTGGCGCCAGGCCGCGGCTGACGACCGCGCACGGCGTGACCCGCAGGCCCAGGGATTCCAGATCGCTCTTGGCTTTGAGCAAACCGCGCGCGTTGGTGATGACGTCCTCGAGCAGCAACACGTGTTCGCCTTTAGCGTAGGGGCCTTCGACGAAATCGTTGGCGAACGCGCCGTAGCCCTTGGCATTCTTGCGAACCGCAATCATCGGAATGCCGCAGAGCTGGGACACGACCGTAGCGATGACGACGCCGCCCAACTCCGTTCCGCCGATGAGATCGGGTTGGATCTCTGCGATTAGGTGCGTAAACATGCGCGCGATGCGCCGCAGCGTGTTGGGTTCGGCAAACAGGCGAAACTTATCGATGTAGTAGTCGCTGCGCACGCCGCCCGAGAGGAGATAGTCCCCGCGAGTCAGCGCGCGCTCGACGATCGTTTTACGCAGCCAGTTGAGCTCTTGTTGCGGAGCGGCCAGTTGGTGCGGGTCGCCTAGATACTCCACTGCCACGCATTCCAGGCTTCCTCAACCGGGTTGGGGTCGAAGCCTTTGAAGTCGACGCTGATGGGCTGCATCTGGCGCGTGTACCAGTTGAAGATTTCGGGCTGGTCGCGCGCGAGGAGTTGCTGGATCTTCGTATAGGCTTTCTTGCGCGTGGGTTGGTCGTAGTTCTCAAGGGCCATTTTTTGTGCGGCTTCCATCTCTGGACTGTAGTAACGGGTGTAGTTGTAGCCGCCCGGCGGGATCATCTTACGGAGAAACTGCGAAGAGTCGTCCGGATCGATGCCGGCGTACCAACCGGCTAAGCTCAAATCGAACTGACCGAGCTGGAGAATGCCGCCTTCACCGGCTGGAGCGAACAGAATTTGGCCTGGGAAATATTTGATTTGCACGTCCATGCCGGCTTGTTTGAGCATCGCCTGAATCTGGACGCTGGCCTTGCGCCGCGTCACGTTACTGTTGTTGGAGACCAGAACCAACGTCAGCGGCTGGCCGTTCTTTTGCATGATGCCGTCGGCTCCCGGCGACCACCCGGCTTGGGCGAGCAACCCCTTGGCCTTGCCGAGATCGTGTGTTATCGGTTGGACGCCGGGATCGTAGGCCCACAGCCAGTGCGGAATATCCTCGGCGGCGATCTGGTCCTGACCGTAGGTCAGGGTGTCGACCAGACGCTGCTTGTCCAAGGCGTAGGCGACGGCCTGGCGTACGCGCACGTCGGTCAAGAACGGCCGCGCGGTATTGATCTGGATACTCTCGTAACCGTTGACGCCGACCCATGCGATGCGCGTGTCGGGAACGTCTTTGAGTGCTTCGTAGTTGTCGATCGACGCTTGGTAGATCCAATCGACGTCGTGCGTCTTGAGGGAGTTTACCGAGGTGTTTTCATCGGGAATGATGCGCAAGTCGATGCGCGCGAGCTTGGGCGTGCCCAGAAAGAAACCATCGTTGCGCACGAGCGTGACGTGATCGCCTTTGACCCATTCGGCGAACCGGAACGGGCCGTCGGAGACGTTGGGCTCTTCGTTGAACTGAATCTGGTTGATGTTGGGATACTTGGCTAGGATGTGCTCGGGAGCGATCGGGTACGGCTGATCGCTTTCGGCGAAGAACGTATTCACGAAGGGCGAGAACTTCTTGGAGAGGTGCACGACGACGGTGAAATCGTCGGGCGTAACGATCGACTTCACGTCGTCGTAACCGTTGGTCGAGACGATGTTATTATTCGGGTTCATGATCGCTTGCCACGAAAACTTGACGTCTTTGGAGGTGACCGGGATGCCGTCGGTCCACTTCGCGTTCTTGACCAAGTGATAGGTGATCGTCAATCCGTCTTTGCTGATGCCGCCGTTTTGTGCCGTCGGAACCACCGACGCGAGCATCGGTAGAGGATTGCCTTTATCGTCGGCGGTCAGCAAGGGTTCGAACATGAGCCGCACGACGAACGCATCGCTGGTATTGGAGTTAAGCAGCGGGTTGAGATTCTTGAGGTCCTGCTGCAGGGCGATGCGCAGATCGCCCGCCTTCGTCCAAGAATGTTCGCCGCTGGCGTTCTGAGTGGCCAATTTGGCGCAACCGGTGGAAAGCGCGGCGAGCGTCGCGATGGCAAGGATCCGTTTCACGTGTAGGTGCTCCTCCAGGAAGGATTTAGGTTTTGGCGGTCACTCGATTGCCTGGAACCGGGTCGTGGCGTTCGTGATGCCATGCATAGGTGCCTAGGCCTTGGGTGGCGGTGCGGAGTTCGGTGATGTATCGCGAAAGCTCGACTTGCGGAACGTCGGCTTCGATGACGTCGTAGCCGGGCTTGTCGGCCGGGTTCATGCCCAGGATCTGTCCGCGCTTGACGGTAAGCTGGGCGATTGCCGCCGAGGTGTAACGCGTGGGCACGGTGACCGCAACGCGGACGATCGGCTCGAGTACCGCCGGGGAGCACTTTGGAAGCGCGTCGCGAATCGCCATGCCCGCCGCGGTCTTGAACGACTGTTCGCTGGAGTCGACGTCGTGGAAGGCCCCGTCGTAGAGCGTGACGTGGATGTCGATGACGGGATAGCCGCCGACGCTGCCGTGCAGCAGCGCCTCGCGCACGCCCTTTTCAACCGCCGGAAAGAACTGCCGCGGAACGGTGCCGCCGACGATCTTCTCTTCGAACGTCACGCCGTGGCCGCGCTCCTTGGGCGTCAGGCGCAACTTCACGTCGGCGAACTGCCCGTGACCGCCGGTTTGGTGTTTGTAGCGCGAGTGTATTTCCGTGCCGGTCGCGATCGTCTCTTGGTAGGGAATCGTCGGGGGATGCGCCTCGACGTCCACTTTATATTTGCGCGCCAAACGCTCCAGCGCGATCGAGACGTGCTGTTCGCCCGACCCCTGCAGTAGCAGTTCGTGGGTGACGTCGGCGCGCGCAAGCCTCAGCGAGGGATCCTCATCGACGATTCGGACGAGCATTTGCGAGATCTTGGCTTCGTCGATGCGTTCCTTGGGGCGAACCGCGACGGCGAAGACGGGATCGCTCTGCGGGACGCGCGCGAGCAATACCTTGTGTCCGTCGGACGTGAGCGTCGTTCCGGTTGCAACGCTTTCGAGCCGTCCGATCGCGACGATGCAACCCGGTCCGGCTTGGGATATCGGTTCTTGCTTCTTTCCCTGCAGACGATACAGGCCTCCCGACCGAACTTTCTCGCCGCCGCGCGTCGCGTCACCCAGCGTCGCGTCGCTCTTGAGCGTTCCCGACAGCACGCGCACGATCGAGAGCTTGCCGGATTGCGGATGAATCGACGTCTTGATAACGTACGCGATAACCGGGCCGTTGGAAGTGGGTTGTATCGGTCGTCCTTCCGCGTCGTGCACGACTGCATCGGCGGGCGAAGGAAGCCAGCGTTCCATTGCGCGCACTAGGGCCGCGACGCCCGCGCCGGTCGCGCCCGAGGCTACGACGACCGGAACGATCTGGTCGTGCGAACACTCGCTACACAGATCCCGCTCGACTTCATCGATGGGCGGCTCTTGACCCTCAAGCAGCTCTTCCATCAGGTGGTCGTCAAAATCGGCCATCGCTTCGAGCAGCGCGACGTGCGCATCCTTCGCGCGTTCGGCAATGTCGGCCGGAATCTCAGCATCGCGTTCGCCCGTGCCGTCGAACGCGTGCGCGACGAGCGTCGCCAGGTCGATGTAGCCGGTAAACGTTTCAGCGACGCCGATCGGCCACTGCTCGGCGACGACGTGGCGTCCGCACGTCTGTTGCAGCATCGCCAGCGTGCCTTCGAAGTCGGCGCCCGGACGATCCATCTTGTTGAGGACGAAAATATGCGGAAGGTGGCGCGACTCCAGGAACTCAAGCAGGCTTTGGGTCTGGACGACGCGCGTCGGATCGGCCTCGAGCACGACGATTGCCGCATCCACGCCCGACAGCGCGAGTTTGGTCTCTTCGAGAAAATCGACGAAGCCCGGACAGTCGACGATGGTCATATCGATGTCGTCGGCGGTTGCGTGGGCGAACGCGACGGTAGTGGACTGCGCGTGCGCGACGCACTCGGGTTCGTGATCGGTGACCGTCGATCCGTCGGCGATAGAACCGCGGCGGCCGATCGCTCCGCAGTGCGCGAGAATGGCTTCGATCAACGTGGTCTTCCCCGAGTGGTGGGAACCCACGAAAGCGATGTTGCGAATGCGAGAGATCTCGGCCATGGCAACGCTCCTTGTCGTCAACGAAGCCCGGCGCATTGGCCGGGCTTCGCTTCACGCTAGCGACGCTTCGTCGCTGGTTTCTTTTTTACCGCAGCCTTGCCGACGATTCCCTTTGCCGGTTTCTTCGCGGCTGCTTTGTTGGCTGGCACGGCAGGTTTTTTCGCGGCCGGCTTCTTCGCCGAGGCTAGAGGCTTGGCCGGTTTCTTGGCGCTGGCGGCCTTCTTGGCCGGAACCGGCGCCTTCTTGGCGGACGCGGCCTTCTTAGCCGGAGCGGTGATCTTCTTGGCCCGGGCTACGGACTTCTTAGCCGGTGTCGGCTTCTTAGCCGGCGCTGCGGACTTCTTGGCCGGAGCGGCGAGCTTCTTGGCCGGCGGGGACTTCTTTGGCGGCCCGGCGACTTTCTTATCCGTGGCGACTTTCTTAGTCGGCGCGGACTTCTTAGCCGTCGCGGCGACTTTCTTCGTGGGAGCCGCGACCTTCTTAGCCGGCGCGGCGACTTTCTTAGCCGGCGCGGCGACCTTCTTAGCCGGCGCGGCTTTGGTTGGAGCCTTGACGGCCTTGGGCGGCTTTTGCGGTTTGGGTGGCTTCTCAGGTTTAGGCGCCTTCTCCCCC